>CAJZFM010000016.1 GCA_915070235.1 uncultured Capnocytophaga sp.
TACTTTTATAAGTTTTTAGCACTGAACTGTCCGCATTTTGACCCTTCTGTATTCAATACCACCAAGGATAAAAAAGGCAAGTATCATGAGCCTACTGTGGAGGAGGTTATGAAAAAAATATGGAAGTAGCCTAACCCTTACATATCTATACAAAATAAAATTAATAAACTAATGAATACACTAAGAAAAGAACTACGCCCCGATTTTGCGACAGCAGAAAAGTTGTATCCACTTGTACTAAAACGTTTGGAAGACTACAAAGCCTTTTGGGAGGCTCAAAGTGAAGACACTCCTAAGGAAGTATTTGACAAAGAATACAAGGCGATGGAACAGTACCTCAGTGAGCTTACGGGTAAAGACCTTTTCGATACTTGGCTATGGGAATGGTGGGAAAGCAATGGTATTGAAGCTTTTGCCTTTGATTTGGCAATGCCTGACCCTGTAAAACACAACGATCTCACTCGTGAAGATATCGCTGCTTTTGTACGTATCATCATAGACTGTGAATTTGAGTGCGAAAACGACTTTCAAAGGAAGTTTATGATGGATATGTTCTACGCGCATCAGTACTTTTATAAGTTTTTAGCACTGAACTGTCCGCATTTCGACCCTACTGTGCTCAATACCACAGAGTATAAAAATGGTAAGTATCTCCAACCTACTGTAGAAGGAGTAATGGAGAAAATATGGAAGTAGGTGTCAGGTATCAGGCGTCAGGGGATAGAATTGACAATTAATCTTAAATATCTAAACAAATGGAACTAAATCGTATCAAAGGAAAAATCGCTTTTATCTCAGGCGCCAGTAGTGGGATAGGTAAAGCCGTAGCCGAAAAGTTAGCACAAATGGGGGCGAACCTTATTCTCTGTGCGCGCCGTGCGGAGGTGTTGGCTCAGCTGAAAGACCAATTGGAAAAAGAATATGCTGTGGAGGTCTTCACCTTGGTGTTTGATGTGAGAAACTACCAAGAGGTGGCGAGAAATATCCAGTCCTTGCCTGAAAAATGGCGACAGATTGAGATTCTCATCAACAATGCAGGCTTGGCCATAGGACTACAACCCCTTCACACTTATGTTATGGAAGATGCCGACCAGATGATTGACACCAACATCAAAGGATTTACTTATGTAGCCAATAGTGTGATTCCACTCATGCTTGCCACAGACAAGGTGTGCACGATTGTAAATATTGGGTCAGTAGCGGGGGAAATAGCCTACCCCAATGGCAGTATCTATTGTGCGACTAAGTTTGCCGTAAAAGCTCTCAGCGATGCCATGCGTATAGAGCTGTTGGACAAGAAAATCAAGGTAACGACCATAAAACCAGGCTTGGTAGAGACCAACTTCAGCAAAGTACGTTTCAAAGGTGATACTGAGAAAGCCGATAATGTATATAAAGGCATCACACCCCTATATGCCGAAGATATCGCCGACACGATCGCCTATATCGTCAATCTACCCGATAAAGTGCAGATTACTGATATTACTGTAACGCCACTGCACCAAGCTGATGCTTTGCATGTGTATAAATTGATAAATTAGTCAATTTACTAATTCTCTAATTTGCTAATTTTCCATTATGTTAAAAACCTTAGAACAACAATACCAATTTCAATATCCTGAACTATATCATCGGCTTTATGCTGACCAAATGCTCGATATAGGCGAATATGCTTCGCATTGGAGTAAAGAAGTATATCCACGACTTAAAAACCACCCACCGCTTTTTTTGTACAGCGGTGATTTTGAGTTAATCCCACTTGCTAATATTGCCGAAACTATTGAAGAACTCAACGGCGAGGACAGTTGGTTCAGTATCAACCCCGATTACCTTTTTATTCCATTCGGACAAACGGGCGGTGGTGATTATTATTGCTTTTTGTACGACCAAAACGCTCCTAAACCTACTCCTCCTATAGCCTTGCTACAACACGATTCTGACGAGGCTGAGCTATTGGCAAACACCCTCGAAGACTTCTTTTTCTATGAGATGCTCAACTCGGTGAACGATATATACGAGGGGTCGCTCGTACGAAGTGAAGGTGATTTCTACGAAAATATTACCCGCCTACTACAAAGCCACCTGCCTTATATAAACGATGAAGCGCAACGGCAAGTATTACAAGAAGTTTACAGCCGAAAACTCACCAATTTCACACGTGTATTGCCACGTTTTACCAAAACCTATCAAGGATTATTATCCGATGAAGAATTGGAGCAACTTCTACAACAGTATATTCCCATAACAGGCGAAAAAACCTTTGTATATACAACTGAAAATGAAGCAGAAAGTACCCCTTCGCGATATATAGACGGAACGCTCTATGTAAGGGTAAGTCCTATTCCTGCCAAAAACGACAAAGTGTATGATGCCCTCAAAGCGCTGAATTGGCGACAAAACAAAGCTGTTACCGACCGCTTAGAGTACAGCAAGAAAATGCAATTGTACTACAACGACCAGTATGGCGTTCCGTGGGAAGAGTATATTTTAGGTGCTTTCAAAGAGCGTATTGAGGCGCTGAAGCAATTCCCCAATGTAACCGTAACTTTTGAAGAAGCAAACAATGAGTAAACAAGAAAAAGATTTCAGCGACCTCTCTCAAAAACTCCTCACCACTACCGATGGCAGTGAGTATCACGAATTGGTAAGAAAAATAGTGAAGAAGTACGGAGAGAAGATGCATCGGGAGACCTTGCAAACCTTAGTACAAGCAGTAAAAGAAAGCGAAATAACCTACGCTCGCAACTTTGTAATCGCACGCATTTCAGAACTTGTGACCGAAAATGATACTGAACTTGCCCCTTTCTTCTACGAGATGATAACCCAAGGCTTACCCTATTGGGCTTTTAGCGGACTGCTGAAAGTAGAGGGAGACAAGTGCTATCCTTTTTTGGTAGACTACTTGCAAAAGGAGGATAGTAAAGAAAATAAAGGGAGCGCTATCATCGCCTTAGCCGAGCATAGCGGACAGCCTTTTAACAGCAACCTCCCCTCTGATCCTGCTTATTGGCAAGTCCTACCTATGGAAAAAGTACTTGAATGGCAAGTGCAAGGCTACCCACAAAACAAACCACAAAACGAGTTTCCATTTTTAATAACCCATCCGCAAACCGACTTAGAGAAGGCAATGGCTAAAATAGAGCAGGTATTGGTAAAAGAGAGAGATTTTTGGAAGGTAAATTCTTGTCAGTACAACAACGCTATACTGCAAGCGGCTGAAAAACAAGTTATTGATAAGATCAAAGAACGTTGGGAGCTACCTACTCTTTACCTTACTTTCTTAGAACGCTTTTCGCCTGCCAATGATGCTTTCCTCAAGGACATCAATCTCTATGGTGCTAATACTTTAATAGCGCATCAGTGTGGTTATGCTTTCAGTAGTCCTGATGACGAGCCCTTCCCCGATTGGAATGCCCATTGGCTCGTAATTGCGGACAAAGATGCTGATCCCTATATACTTGACCTTTCCAAAAGTGATGGTAACGATGCTCCCATCTACAAAGCGCCTCACGGTATAGGAGCATGGAAACTGCGCAAGGTTTCAGGAGGTTTTTTAGAGTTTTTGGAAAAATTGTAGGAAGGTATCTCTGGAGAGAAGGTAGATTCCAGATTACTAAAAAGATAAAATCGTCTTTTTCTTGGAAAGCAAAAAGAAATGATGTATCTTTGCACCTTGAATTATGCAAGGCTATTTTTGAGGAGATAAAAAAATATGAATGATATAAAAATTGATATATTTCATGGTGATAGTGCGGAAGTGCTCAAAACACTTCCTGACAATACTATTGACCTTGTGGTAACCTCTCCTCCCTATGCTGACCAGCGTAAAAGTACCTATGGAGGGGTTAGCACAGACCAGTATGTAGAATGGTTCCTGCCTATCTCTGAGCAGTTATTGAGAGTGCTCAAGCCTACAGGTACATTTATTCTCAATATTAAAGAAAAAGTAGTCAATGGCGAGCGTAGTACCTATGTAATGGAACTTATCTTGGCCATGCGTAAGCAAGGATGGTTATGGACAGAAGAGTTTATTTGGCACAAAAAGAACTCTTATCCTGGTAAATGGCCTAATAGGTTCAGGGATGCATGGGAACGACTTTTACAATTTAACAAAAGTAAAAAGTTTGCTATGTATCAAGAGGAGGTCATGGTACCCATGGGAGATTGGGCTAAGACACGGTTAAAAAACCTATCAGAAACAGACAAACGGCGCGATAACTCAAAGGTAGGTAGTGGCTTTGGTAAGAATATCTCTAACTGGGTAGATCGCGATAAGGCGTATCCTACCAATGTGTTACACCTGGCTACCGAATGTAATAACAAGAAGCACAGTGCCGCCTTTCCCGAAGAATTACCACAGTGGTTCATGAAGCTCTTTACTCAGGAGGGAGATACAGTACTTGATCCCTTTGCAGGAAGTGGAACGACACTTTTTGTGGCTGAGCGGATGGGACGCAATGCCATAGGGATAGAACTTATGCAAGAGTATTACCAAATGATAAAAGAACAGATAACCCTGCTGGAGAACGAACCCCAACTAAAATTTGGATAATATGAACCCATTAGATATTCAGAAAGTTGTTAAATATGTAGAAAATAATATAGACGCTTTTCATATAAAAAGAATAGAAAACATCAATAAATTAAAGCTATCACAAGTTCTAAAAAGAAAAAATCCTTATCTATTCAAAGCTAAGTATATGCAAACCTCTGAGCAAATTATTAGAGGCATTGTAGATGCTCATATATCATCTAATGAAGAAACCATATTTGGCAATTGGCTTGAAGGATTAGCTATATTTATAAACAATGAAGTATATGGAGGTTATAAATCAGGAATAACAGGGATAGATTTAGAATTTAACAAGGATAATATTCGTTATATTGTTACTATAAAATCAGGAAGTAATTGGGGGAATAGTTCTCAGATTAAAAAAATGCTTTCTGATTTTAAGACAGCAAAGAAAATACTTCGCACAAGTAATTCGCAGATAAATGTAGTAGCTATTAACGGTTGCTGCTATGGTATAGATAGAAATCCAGATAAAGGTGAGTATTTTAAATATTGTGGTCAGGAGTTTTGGTACTTTATATCGGGGGAAGAAAATCTATATATAGAACTTATTGAGCCTTTGGGTTATAAAGCAAGAGAAAAAAACGACGACTTTATGCTGTCATATACACAAATGATAAATAAGTTCACGAGAGAGTTTTCTAATAGTTTTTGCAAGAAAAACGGCGATATTGATTGGAAAAAATTACTAGAGTTCAACTCAAAGAAAACCAATAACTAATGGAAATCACTAATATCAATCAGTTAGACCCGCTCTATGGGGTGTATTCGTATGCGGACTATCTGTTGTGGAAGTTCAAGGAGCGCGTGGAACTCTTTAGGGGAAAGCTCTTTAAGATGTCTGCCCCCTTCGGCTTTGCATCAGGAAATATCCATGAGGCTATCGGGGGAGCTATAGCAGTTTTTTAAGGGGAAGGATTGTAAAGTATTTCATGCACCCTTTGATGTTCGTTTGTTCAAAGAATCTCAAGAGGATAAGGATATTTATACAGTGGTACAGCCTGATATTTGTGTGGTATATGACGCAGAAAAGATAGACAAGCGCGGTTGCTATGGAGCGCCTGATTTGGTGATTGAGATTCTCTCCCCGGGCAACTCTAAGAAGGAAATGAAGTACAAATACGCTTTGTATGAGCAGGCGCAAGTACCCGAATACTGGATCATAGACCCCGATCACCAGAATGTATTGGTCTATATACTCAAAGAAGGTAAATATCAGAACCCTATGAATATAATAGAGGGGGTGATCCCATCGGAAAAATTCCCTACACTTGAACTCAGTACAGACGATATTTTCTTTAACTAACAAATAACCAATAAAGAATATAATATTATGGAAACAACTCTAAATCAGCTCAATGACAGGCAATGGGAAGCCATAAAAAATGAAAGCAAGCGCCTATTGGTGCTGGCGGGAGCAGGGTCAGGGAAAACAACGACGCTTTTGGAGAAGCTCATCTATCTGATGAAGGAGAAAAGAGTACAACCTGCCAATATATTAGTAGTTACTTTTACCAAAAATGCTACAAATGAGATGATTGATCGCTTAGTGTCTGCCAGCAAGAATGCAGAAGCATATAATGAGTTTATGAAGAACTCTAAGGCGAAGGAGGAGGAGAAAAACAGATATAGAGAAGAATATAAAAGAGCAAACAACTGGCTTTCTAATCTCTCTATCAGTACCTTTCATAGTTTTTGCCATAATGTACTCCGTAAATATGGCGTTAGTGAGTTTGATAATAAGTTTAAGGTTATCAATGACAGTAAAAACAATAAGGAAGAGACGGATTTTGCCAATGAAAATGCCAATGAGACTGATTTTGAGATTGCCCATAAAATTCTTATCGCCCAATCCAAGAAAAGAGAATATCTATTAGATCTTAAGCGCTATATTCTTGATTATTTTGTAGATAAAAATTATCGTCAGCAGGACAAATCTGAGGCAACTTTCTATGAGAATCAAAAAGTTTATACCTCGCTCAATGGTACTAAAGTACGCTCTAAGTCTGAGCGTTATATAGCCGATTGGCTCTATAGGCATAATATAGATTTTAGCTATGAAGTACATCTGAATTGCAAGGATTTTTATTTTCATCCTGATTTCTATATTCCGCAAGCAGATATTTATTTGGAACATATCAGTGATATGAGTGCCGCAGTAGAAGAAAAGGACAAGCAATATAAAAAGGCTAACAAAACGCTCTTTAAAACCTATGAGAATATCCAAGCCAAGGATTCAACCTTGTTCAATGAGACCTTAGATACTATTGTTAAGAACCGACTTCCTGCTAAGTATAAAAGTCAGGCGGCTTTGAGTTTTGAAGAGGAGTTCAATGGCTATCACAAGGAATTGAAAGATTTTATCAGGCAAGCCTTGCGTATTATTAAGATGATAAAGGCAGAAAATATCTCTCCTAAGCAGGCGCTAAAAAAGGCCTTGGCAGACCCTCATCAGCGGGTGAGAGATTTCTACAAATTGGTGATACCCCTGATGATAAAATACCAAGATTATTGTGTGGATAAGTCCTATCTTGACTTTGAGGATATGATCATCAAAACAATAGAGCTGTTCAACCACCGACCTGAAATTAAAGAAAAGTTTCAACAGCAATATAGGTATATATTGGTAGATGAGTTTCAGGATGTGAACAACTTACAAGTGGATTTGCTCAAGCGAATGCTTACTGCTGAGAATCAACTTTTCTGTGTGGGAGACGACTGGCAGAGTATTTATGGGTTTAGAGGATCCAATGTATTATATAGTCAATTTTGGGAAATATTTCCCTAAGGCGAAGGTTGTCAAGCTTAATCAGAATTACAGAAGTTCCGAGCATATTGTTGGGGCAAGTAATGAAGTGATAAAGCACAATAAGTTCAAGGTAGATAAAGAGATTTTTGCCAATAAGAAGTCAGAGACTAAAGTCAATATCTTTGCAGGTAGTGATCAGCAGGAAAATATTGACTTTGTAGTCAAGGAGGTTAGAAAACTTCTTAGTATGGGCTACCAGAAAGAAGATATCCTATTCTTATATAGGCGATCCAATATGTATAGAGATTATTTCAGTCGTTTTATCAATGAACGGCTCTATGTACAAAATAGGACGATCCATGCAGCAAAGGGATTGGAAGCCAAGGCGGTCTTTATCATAGGCCTCACACAAGGGTATGGAGGCTTCCCTGATGTTTGGTTAGAAGATAGGATTTTCCAAGTAGTAAAACCTACCAAACATGATTTGCTCATGGAAGAGGAAAGACGCTTGTTCTATGTAGCTATTACACGAGCTAAGGATTTGCTTTACTTGATAACAGAAAAAGGCAACGAATCCTGTTTCCTAAGCGAAATCCCTGACCATTTTGTAGTCAAAACAATGAATTAAAAAAATAAAAGATACAACAACTTATAAAAATCATCAAACATGTTAATAATAAAAGATCTCCACGCGGGTGTGGATGGTAAGGAAATCCTTAAAGGAATCAACTTAGAAGTGAAAGCAGGCGAAGTACATGCTATTATGGGGCCTAATGGAGCTGGTAAATCTACATTGTCCTCTGTAATTGCAGGGAATGAGAATTTTGAGGTAACCGAGGGGGATGTAATCCTCAATGGGGAAAGTCTCCTAGAAGATGCGCCTGAAGAACGCGCTCATAAGGGTATCTTTATGTCCTTCCAATATCCCGTGGAAATACCTGGTATATCAGTAACCAACTTTATCAAAACAGCGATCAACGAGAGCCGAAAGGCACAAGGACTGCCTGAGATGTCCGCCGGCGAACTCCTTAAGAAAATACGCGAAAAAGCTGCTCTCTTGGAAATCAACCCAGACTTTTTGGCACGCTCCCTTAACCAAGGCTTCTCTGGTGGGGAGAAGAAGCGTAATGAAATCTTCCAAATGGCTATGCTGGAGCCTAAAATAGCGATTCTTGACGAGACGGATTCAGGCTTGGATATAGATGCCCTTCGCATTGTCGCCAATGGAGTGAACAAACTCAAGAATAAGGACAACGCTGTGATTGTCATCACTCACTACCAACGCCTTTTGGACTACATCGTTCCTGACTATGTTCATGTACTTTCTGATGGTAAAATCGTGAAAACAGGCGACAAAAACCTCGCCTTGGAGTTGGAGGAAAAGGGATATGATTGGCTTAAATAGTGACTAATGACAAGTGACTAACGACTAATTACGAACAACTAATGACTAATTTAAAAGACAAATGGGAAGCTGCTTTTGCGCAGTTTCCTCACAAGGACGATATACTAAAGGACATTCGCCAAGAGGCTTTGCGCTTCTTTGCCTCCAAAGGCTTCCCTCATAAGAAGATAGAGGCTTGGAAATATACCTCCCTTGAGGGAGTACAAGCCACTGACTACACGTTGTGGCAACCTACTCATGCTAAAAAAACACTGACGGCAGAGGCCTTGCACCCTTATAGGATAGAGGGTAGTCACCTCTTGGTCTTTGTCAATGGCTTCTTTAGCGCTGAGATGTCCGATGCCGCTGTGGCCGACTTCACCGTAATGCCCCTATTGGAGGCCTTGCACAAGGGAGGGGCTGACTTTGTTGGCAAATTCTTCAATACAGCTACCGAGAAGGGAGATGTCTTTACCGCGCTTAATACGGCCTATGCCGCCGAGGGAGTGTATATAGAAGTGCCCAAGGGCAAGGTAGTGGAAAAGCCCATTCAGCTATTGTATCTAAGCGATGTGGGGGTGCCTACATGTTTCCAGCCCCGTAATATCATCTCGGTAGGAGAGCGTGCTGAGCTGAAGGTGATTGAGATGCACCACAACCTTTCCCAGGCACAAGTATTGACCAATGCCGTAACGGAAGTGTTTGTAGCCAAAGAGGCACATTTGGACTACTACAAATTGCAGAATGATGCGTTCCAAGCCTCTTTGATTGACAATACTTATATCTCCCAAGAAGGGCAGAGCCATGCCAGTGTGCATACCTTCTCTTTTGGTGGGACACTCACCCGTAACAACTTGAATTTCTATCACTATGGGGAATACTTGGAATCTACCCTCAAGGGCTTGAGTATCCTTGAAGGTCAGCAACATACCGATCATTATACCTTGGTGAATCATGCACACCCCAATTGTGAGAGTCATCAGGACTATAAGAGTATTGTAAATGGAGCGGCAACCAATGTTTTCAATGGGAAAATCATGGTAGAGCAGATTGCTCAGAAAACGAACGCTTACCAGCAGAATGACAACATTTTGCTTTCTGAAAAGGCAACTGTATATACCAAGCCCCAATTGGAAATCTTTGCCGATGATGTGAAGTGCTCTCATGGCTGTACGGTGGGCTCACTTAGTCCCGATTCGCTGTTTTACTTACAGACACGTGGAATTGGTAAGAAAGAAGCCGCTGCCCTGCTTACCTACGCCTTTGCCAATACGGTATTGGAAAGCGTTAAGATACCAGCACTTTCTGACTATATCAATAAGATTATCGCTAAAAAATTAGACGTCAAAGTTGATTTTTAATCAGCTGTCTTTACTTAAGAATAGATTTTAGCTCCCGTGGAATATTTGTATAATCTGCGGGAGTTTTTTTGTAAAAAGTGCTGCTATTTGAAAGAAAAAACGTAATTTTGTAGGCATAAGAGATGATATGACAGCTTTAAAGAAAATATTCCTTATTGCCCTCTTGTTTGTAGGAAAACTGTACGCACAGCAGGAACTCTTGTGGAGGGAAGCAGTGAAAAGCTCCTTTGTTCTTAGCCAGATAGAGGATTGCAAGGCGGTGATTCTCACGCCTGATTCGTGGGAGACATGCCAGCGGGTACATTATTTGTCAGGGACGGACAGTGCTATACTTATGAAGATGCGCAAGGGAAAGCGTCCCAAGCCTGCTGCTTATCTCTGCCCGAACTATATAGCGGTGCATCTGAGTACCTTTGCCCAAGGGGCTTCTTATATAGTACCCAAGGATATTTTGGACAAATATGGAAGAGTGCTCATAGGCCGCCCAGATAACTGTCAGTTTGTGATTCCTAAGGAGCAGATGGATTGCTTGTTAGAACAGGCCAATGGTTCTGTAGAGAAGATAGAAGCGGCCTTAGGAGTACCGCATGGCAAGTGGGCAGGGCGAGAACTCTCTCGGATTGATGTGCCTTGCCCTACGGACTTTCACCTGAGAATGCCCACAGGTAACGAAGAGGGCGTCAATGAGCTATGGTTACCAGGGGGATACCTATGGCAGGGCTATCGTGAGGCTATTATCAGCCAAGTGCCCGAAGGAGCGTATGTAGAAACAAAAATAGTGACTAATGACTAACGACTAGTGACAAATCCTATCATGATATTAGTCACTAGTCATTAGTCACTTGTCACTAAAATTATTAGCGTCTTGCGTTTTCAAATTTTTCCGCTACTTTGTCCCAGTTGATTACATTGAAGAAAGCATCAATGTATTTAGGACGTTGGTTTTGGTATTTTAGGTAATAAGCGTGTTCCCATACGTCTAAGGCAAGGATAGGAGTACCTTGTATAGGCATATTAGGCATTAGTGGGTTGTCCTGATTAGGAGTATCACCTATGTGTAGCTTGCCGTCTTGACCTACTACAAGCCATGCCCAACCTGAACCGAATTGCTTAGCGGCTGCATCGGCAAACTGGTTTTTGAAGTTCTCAAACGAACCAAAGTCAGCGTTGATTTGCTCCAAGAGCTTGCCTTGTGGGGTGGTTTTCTTAGGGGTCATCACTTCCCAAAATAGGGTGTGGTTGTAGTACCCACCCGCGTTGTTGCGTACGGCTTTGTTGTTCAAGTCCAAAGAAGAAAGAATTTCCTCAATGCTTTGGCTCTCAAGGGCAGTACCTGCGATAGCCTTGTTTAGGTTGTTGGTATAAGCCAAGTAGTGCTTAGAATAGTGGATAGACATGGTACGTCCATCTATATAAGGTTCTAAGTCGCTATAACCGTAAGCAAGGCCAGAGAGTTGGAATTTGCCTTGGGCTTTTACATCGCTTGGGTTACCTAAGTTCTCTTGAGCAACGGCTTGTTTTACAGTTTCCTGAGCAGCTGATTGTGCTGTCTTTGGGCAGTGGCATGAAGCAACCGCAGCCAATACCCCTGGTAGAATAAATTTTTTCATGTTGTAATGGATTAAGTAAAGGGAAACGATATTGGGTTAGAAGAATTGTGGGGCAAAGATACAAAAAAAGGAGGAATGAAAAGGGAAGAATGAAAAACATTAACAAATAATAACTAACCATTAACCATTAACCGTTGAAAATAGTTGTCTATCAAGCACTGGTACGCCTCTTTGGCAATACCTGTACGCGCAATGTTCCCTATGGGACTAAGGAAGAAAATGGTGTAGGGAAGTTTTCCGACTTCACCGATGCCGCCTTGGAAGGTATCAAGCAGCTGGGTACTACCCATATCTGGCTGACAGGAGTGCTCCACCATGCCTTGGTAGGAGATTATACTCATATAGGTATCTCCAATGATATTCCTTATTTGGTCAAGGGGCGAGCAGGATCCCCCTATGCTGTAAAGGATTACTATAATGTTAATCCTGACTTGGCCGATAATCCTGTGCAGCGTCTGGAGGAGTTTGTTATTCTTATAGAGCGTATCCACCAGCATGGGCTGAAAGTGATTATAGATATGGTACCCAACCATGTAGCGCGCCACTACCACTCTATTAGTAACCCAAGGGGAGTGGAGGACTTTGGGACGCAGGACAATACTCAAGTAGGATACATCAGGGACAATAACTTCTATTACAATGTAGGGGAACTCCTTACCCTACCTACTTCTACTATAGACTATATGCCTGAGGAGCCTGCCTTAAGGGAGCTATTACTTACTCCCTATAAGGAATATCCTGCCAAATGGACGGGCAATAGCCGTAGTAGCAGTCCCGCCCTGACCGACTGGTATGAGACTGTTAAGCTCAATTATGGAGTTGCCCCCGATGGAAGAAAGGACTTTGATAGTCTCCCTCCAGAGTTTGCTCACTGGGATACGGGAGCACATTATGCCTTTTGGCGTAGTAGGGTAGTGCCCAGTACATGGCGCAAGTTCAAGGAGATTGTTTCTTTTTGGCTTTCCTTAGGGGTAGATGGGTTTAGGTATGATATGGCCGAGATGGTGCCCGTGGAGTTCTGGAGCTACCTGAATTCTTTTATCAAGAGTACTCGTCCCGATGCTTTCCTTATGGCTGAGATCTATAACCCTGATAGCTACCGCGATTACCTACATATAGGTAAGATGGACGCACTCTATAATAAGGTAGGATTGTATGATACCTTGCGAGATATCATCTGCTACGAGCACTCCACCGATAGGATAGACCAAGTACAGGCACCCCTTACCGATATTTGGCCTCAGATGCTTCATTTTATGGAAAATCACGATGAGCAGCGTATTGCCAGCGATGGGTTTGCTCATAATCCACACTACGGCCTACCAGCTATGGCAGTGAGTGCTCACTTGAATGAGGCTTCTGTAATGGTCTATTTCGGACAAGAAGTAGGGGAAGCTGCACGAGAGCATGCAGGCTTTGGCTCGCCTACCCGCACCTCTATCTTTGATTATATAGGGGTACCTGCTTTCCAGCGTTGGGTCAATGGCAAGCGCTACGATGGGGGCGCACTCACCCCTGAGGAGGCTGCCCTAAGGGACTATTATTGCCGATTGCTCTCTCTCCCTGTGGAAGGTACTTTCCGCTACATACATGGCTATAATAGGGAGCATACGCCTTATTATAATGATAAGGTATATAGCTTTGTCAGGGAAACCGCCCATACCAAGTGGCTTATTATAGCCAACTTCAGCAAGCATGATAGTTTTGGCTTTGAGCTACAAGTACCCCCAGAACTGCTCTCCACATGGGATTTGCCCAATGGTAGCTATCCCCTTATTGACAAGCTCTATGGAGAGGTACAGACCCACTTCCACCGTGAAGATAACTATGGTCATATGCGTGTGGATATTGCCCCCCTACAAACGCTATTCTTTAAACTAAAAGAGGAAAAAATAGTGAAGAGTGAAAAGTGAAGAGCGAATAGTTAATAGTGAATAGTGAAGAGCGGAAAGTGAATAGTGAAGAGCGGAAAGTGAATAGTGAATAGTGAATAAAAAAATGACCAATGACAAATCCTATTAGGACGTTGTCATTGGTCATTAATCACTAGTCACTAGTCATTAATCACTAGTCATTAATCACTAGTCATTAATCACTAGTCATTAATCACTAGTCACTAGTCACTAGTTATTGGTCATTAGTCACTAAGTTATTATCGTTCTTCTTTCAAAGACCAACCTGTCTTCAGTCCGATGATGAAATAAACAAGGAGTAATTCACCGAAGGCCAAAAGCAAGTCACCTGGGACGCGCAGCCAGCGGATAGTCTGCATAAGGTCGGTTTGCATAAACTCTACCGAGCGGGCAGACCAGTAGCCATGGCGAATGGCTTCCACTGCTTGCATGATACCAATAGGTAATATGCTCACGGTGATCATCACCAAAAGACCAATATTGATGAGCCAAAACGCCCAACCTATAAGGCGGTCATTCCAGTGGCGTTCTGGGTAGAGTCCTCTAAGAACAAAGAGAATCAAGCCAATACCCAATATACCATAGACACCAAAGAGGGCAGCATGGCCGTGAACCGCAGTGGTATTAAGTCCTTGGATATAGTAGAGGGCAATCGGAGGATTGATCGCAAAGCCGAAGATACCAGCCCCTAAGAAGTTCCAAAAACACATAGCAATAAAGCAGTAGATAGGCCACTTATACGCCTTGATCCAAGGGGTAGTGCGTGATAGCTTATAATTGTGGTAAGCCTCAAAACCAATCAGTACCAAAGGAACAATCTCCATAGCACTGAAGGTAGCCCCTAAGGCCAATACCCCTGTAGGAGTAGCGCTAAAATACAAGTGGTGGAACGTACCTAAGATACCCCCTGCCAAAAAGACAATGGTAGAGAAGAGCACTGATACACTGGCTACCTTGATACGTAACAGACCTAAGCGAGAGAAGAGGAAAGCTGCTACTACAGTGGCAAATACTTCAAAGAACCCTTCAACCCAGAGGTGTACCACCCACCAGCGCCAGTATTCGGCTACAGCCATATGTGTTTGTCTGCCATACATAAGCCCTGCGCCATAGAAAGCAGCAATAGCCACAGAAGAAAGTACGAAAAGCAGTAGGAGGTGTCGGCTTTCATCTTTGCGTTTGAGGGCAGGGATAAGCGCTCTTACCATAAGGAAAAGCCAAAGGAAAAGCCCCACAAGCAGTAAGATCTGCCAGAAACGGCCTAACTCTAAGTATTCATAACCTTGGTGTCCAAAGTAGAAGTTTTCCACCAAGCCCAACTTTTGCATCACGCCAAACCATTGGCCTGCTAAGGAGCCTAATACGACAATCAGCAAGGCGATAAAGAGGATATTCACCCCTAATTTCTGTCCCTTGGGTTCGTGTCCTGATACGGCAGGGGCGATATATAGCCCTGTAGCGAGCCAAGAGGTAGCAATCCAGAAGATAGCCAGCTGCACATGCCAGCTTCGCGAAATAGCCTGAGGTAGCACCAAATCAAGAGGAATACCGAAGAAGCCTTCGCCTTCCACTCCATAGTGGGCGGTGATTACTCCAGCGAGCATTTGTACGAGGATGAGTAGGGAAACAATCCAGATATACTTAAGGGTAGCTCGCATAGAGGGGGTTGGCTTCATCTCGCGCATAGGGTCTTGGGCAGGGAGGTGTTCGCTTTCTTCTTCCTCCTTGTTATAAGCATGATAGAAAACCAAAATACCCACCCCGAAGAGTAGCATCAGTACACTAAAGCCTGACCACATCTGTAGGGAAGTAGAGGCTACATTGCCTACCAAGGGGTCATATGGCCAGTTGTTGGTATAAGTAACTTCGTCCCCAGGGCGATTGGTACTACATACCCAAGTGCTCCAAGTGAAGAAAGCATTCATCTGGTGCATGCGTTGGGGGTCTTTGATCGCATTTTTAGGAATAGCATAGCTCTTGCGGGTGGATTCCATAGAAGGGTCGTCCATGAAGAGCTTGGTATAGTAAGCGGCCATTTGTCGGCTTGCTTCGGCTCTTTCAGCAGAGAAAGTAATCACACCAGTCTTCTCATCAAAGGTATTGGTACGCAACTCCTTCTTGAGTTGTACCTGGTATTTGGCCTGTTCCTCTTCGGAAAGGTCTTGGTAGTGCTTGCCGTCCTTTTGGGCGAGTAAGTCAAGTAGGATAAGGGATTCGCGATGTAAGTAATCAGCATTCCAGTCCGGCGCGATATAGGCACCATGTCCCCAGATACTGCCCACGGTCTGTCCTCCCATGGACTGCCATACATTCTGGCCGTCCTTGATGTCCTGTCCCTCATAGAGTACTTGTCCATCAGTTGTTACAATTTTGGTAGGGAAATCGGGTGCTGTACGGTAGATTTCTGTTCCGTAGAAGATCAGCACTAAGAACGAGGCAGCTACCGTCACTCCCAGCCAAATCCATAGTTTTTTAGCGGTCATATAATTTATTTTTTAGCGGTTGCAAAGATAAAAAGATATTTTTGTCTTTTGCAACACTTCTTGAGATTTTTTTTCAACAGTGGTTAGTGTATGAGTAGAGATGGAATT
>CAJZFM010000017.1 GCA_915070235.1 uncultured Capnocytophaga sp.
TACAACCTCCTATATATAATGCTATTGCTAAAAACAAAAGATTTTTTTTCATAGAATTGTTATTTATTGGTGGTGTAATATGCGGTATTTTTCTACATTAGAGCGTTTTTGTATTACTAAATAGATTCGTTTGTCTTTAGATTCTTTTACTATATATCTAATAGCTTTACTATAATCCTCATTTCCGAGTTCAAAATCCTCATATCCCTTTGTTTTACACAATTCTTCTATTTCACCTTTGGATTTAACTTGTCTTTTAGGGACAATTCCAAAACACCCTAAGGAAGCTCCTAAGCGGTCTTCACTACCGTTGTTATACCAACCTCCCATATGTAACATAACACCAACTGCAATAGCAGGGTTGGCTCGTGCTTCATCAAATTTTTTCCCATTAGGATAATGTTGCATTTTCTCTTCATGAGACACTGCTCTTAACTGAGAGTCTTTCAGCTTCCCCTTGTGATCCTTTTGAAATAGAGCGTAACAATCCTCTCCTTGATAAGACTTGGGAACCAAATAATAACGATTCCATTTGGCATCTTCAGGTTCAAAGGAGAGATTCACCAGTTCTATATCATTATCATTGATTAGAAAACGGCTACCTCCTATAACTCCTCTTGAGAACCAAGCGTCTCGCGTAACATTGTAAAATCCTAAAAGTTTTCCTCCCCGACGCATTTCCATTTTATAAGTGGGAACGGCAATGGTTTCATCTTCTGAATTGATGTCTCTTGTCTCTCCTTTTATTCGTTGGCAAGCATAACCTGTAATCTCAGTAGTAAGTATTAAAGTTAGGTTTTGTTCTACTTTCCCTTCTGTATAATAAGCATTGGTAATCATAGACTTTTGCTCTTCTCCTAATACCTCTCTTTCATATTCTTCATCGGTGGTGTCCTCAAAGACAAAATTTTGTCCTGCGGTAACAAACTTGAGGTTATAGGTTTCTGTGGGGGTGTTACCCGGCATCTTGCCTATTATCTGTATGGTGGAGCGAAAGAGTAAAGGAATAGCATCCTCTAAGGTGGTTGTTTCGCTCAGTCGGCTCCACTTGCCTATAGAGAGCACTTGGAAACCATCTTGGAAGGTAAAATTCTCTTTCTTACATTCCTTTTCTGTAGCGGAGGGATTGTCATCAATAGTATTCCATGCTACGCCTCCTTTTAGTATGCCACGGTGTGGCCCACAGAGAAACTCCGCACCATCCACAACAAATAACTGACTACATTTCCGGATAAATTCTCTTTTAGCTTCTCTATACTTTTCTTTTTCAGAGGTATCTTCTTCCATAAGTACAGTATAGGTTTCTCCTGAGAGATGCTGTTGTAGCTCCTCTACCATAAGGAGTTCTTCTTGAGTTAGTTTTTTCATAGTGTGGTTTTTTATAAATGTTCGATTATATTCGTAAGATTTCAATGGACAAAGTTATAATATTTTTTGTATAGTCAATCATATTTAGAATACGAATAAATAAAATAAGGAGTTAATTCTTAATCTGTCCTTTTATTATAAACTCCCTTCTAAAATACTATTTAGACATAATACACAGCCATACCCGAACTTACAAACTTTATGAGATACTACTAATAAGATACTTTTGGTATTCTTCTATTGATATTCAAATAACAAGAACCATCCATCATTATTAGGGCGGGTAACAATTCTTTTGCTTCCCCTTACAAAATAGAATTCCTTAATAGTATCTACTTTATCTCCATCATAATCTAAAATATAATTATTTTTTTTATCTATTTTTGTATAGTATGTCATATAGTCATCTAATTTTGCGGAATATTTCTCTATAGGAACTTTAGTATGTGAAATAAATCCTTCCATCCCCAGATAATAACGATATTCTATTAATTCCCCTGAAGAGTCATAGATCATTAAATCACGTATAGTTCTTTTTTTTCCATTATGGATAATATATTTTTCATAGGGGTCATTATAATCTTCATTTATTTCATATCTTTTCCTGATAAAATTTACCTTTGCAAGGTCTCCTTTGTAGGTACAACTTCCTATACATAATGCTATTGCTAAAAATAAAAGATTCTTTTTCATAGAATTGTTATTTATTGGTGGTGTAATATAGTGAATTAACTTATACAAACCTTATACTTTAGCATGTATCAGTCTGGTGAGCTTGATAGAGAGGTCAGTGAGGATCAGCTTGGAGTTGCCATTGCGTTCTATATGATAGATAGCCTCCTCAATATTCCGCTGGATCTGCGCTATATTGTTATGATGTACAAAGGGGGCAAAGTTTTCTATCCTGAAATTGGACTGAAACTCCATATACACCAAGCTGTCAGCGCCATAGTTGGCCAAGAGTGCCTGTCGGAACACCTCCAAACAGTATTCGAGGAAGAGCTTTTGCGTCTCCCTGCCCTCCTTGGCGATTTTCTCACACCAAGCCAATAGGTTGGGTAGCACCCCCTTGTTACCACGAGCACTATAGGCCATACGTACCCACTCAACGAACCATTCTTCAAAGATACGATCGTTGTCCTTTCCTATAAAAGAGAGTGCTTTACGATAGTTGCCTTGTGAGCGTAGCGCGATCTTCTGTGCTTGGGGCTGGCTAAGGCCTTGCTTGACCAAGGCCTCAGTGATAACCTCTTGGGGGAGCCTATGAAAGCGCGTGATTTGGCAGCGAGATAGAATGGTATCGAGCAAGGCATTTTCGTTCTCTACCACAAGGATAAAGATGGTTTCGGCGGGTGGTTCTTCCAAGAGTTTCAGCAGCTTATTGGCACAATCGGTATTCATCAGCTCTGCCATCCAGATAATCATCGCCTTATATCCACCCTCAAAGGATTTCAGGGAGAGCTTACTGGTGATTTCCTTGGCATCATCTACCCCGATTTTCCCCTGCTTGTTGGCAATATCAATGGCCTGATACCAGTCAAAGAGGCTTCCGTAAGGCGTTTCCAAGACAAATTGGCGCCATTGCTCCAAGAAAGCCGAGCTGGTGGGGTGGTCTTTCACCTGAGTGGTAATAGCCGTAGGATAAGCAAAATGTAGGTCAGGGTGATTCAGATGTGCACACTTAATAGCTGTATGTGCATCACCTGTCTTGCACAGTAGTTCCGTGGCGTAAGCAATGGCCATAGGGAGCGTACCCACCCCCTCCTCTCCGACAAAGAGTTGGGCATGAGCTATGCGGTTGGTGTCAATAGTTTCTTTTAGATATTTCTTTGTATGTGAGTTACTTAGAACGCTTTCAAAATCCATAATATAGCTGATTGTCTTGGCCAAGATGACCAAGAAAAAACAGTACAAAAGTACATAATTTTTTAGATAAGCAGGAAACCCTTCCGAAAAAAATAAGAGAGGGTATTATAACTCACAAATAATAGTTAAATAAACTGAGTAATTGCTCTAAAAATAGTAATTTTACCCCTATTTAAATCAAAACATTTACAGTAATGGAAAATACATATGCAGGCATACCTGCCGAAAATGCAACGTATGAAAACTCAAAAGTAGTACTGGTAACCGTTCCTTACGATGGCACCTCCACTTGGGGCAAGGGTGCTGATAAGGGGCCAGAATTGTTCTTGGACGCCTCCGAGAATATGGAGCTTTATGATATAGAAACAGATTCCGAACCCTACCTACATGGGGTCTATAGAGCGGGAGAAGTATCGGAGAACAGCACTCCAGAGAAGATGGTAGAGGCGGTCTATCAAAAGACTAAAGAACTGGTCAAAGACAGAGAAAAACTCTTTACCCTGATAGGCGGGGAACATTCCGTTTCTATCGGTTCTATAAGAGCCGTAGGGGAGGAGTATAAACAACTAACTGTATTGCAGTTGGACGCTCATACCGATTTGCGTCCCGAATACCATGGCTCCAAGAATAACCATGCTTGTGCTGTATTTGAGGCCAACCAAAAGCACAAACTTGTACAGGTGGGTATCCGCTCCATGGATGCAGAAGAAAAGCAATACCTACCTCACAATCGGGTGTTCTTCGCTCATGAGATAGCCAAGAATGAGAATTGGATCAAGGAAGTGTTGGAAAAGGTAACAGGCAATGTATATATCACTATAGACTTAGATGCTTTTGACCCTTCTATAGCCCCCTCCACAGGGACTCCCGAACCAGGAGGCTTGCAGTGGTACCCAACGCTAAAGTTGCTTAGAAAAGTATTTAAGAAGTGCCATGTGGTTGCCTTTGACATTGTAGAGCTTATGGACAGCCCAGCGGCTAAACCAACGGCTTTCTTAGCTGCTAAACTATATTATAAGATGCTGGCTTACTACCACAAGTATAACAAAAACAGCAAGCAGACCAAGAAAAAGAAAAAATGATAAATAGTTTTGAGTTTTGAGTTTGAGTTATACAACAACTCAAAATTCAAAACTCAAAATTCAAAACTCAAATGTTATGTTTTTAGAGCAAGTCATTGAGGATTATTTAGAAAACTATGCCGATGTACCTACGGAAAACCTTATATTGGTAACTCCCCATAGGCGGTCGGCACTTTTTTTGCGAGAAATCTTTGCCAAGAAGTACCGTAAAGCAGGTATTTCGCCTGAATTTATTACCTTAGACAACTTATTGGAGCGTATCTCTGGGATAAAAAAGATGTCCGAGGTGCAAGGCCTATTTGAACTCTATAAGGTATATAAAGAATATACTACCACGGAGGTAGATGACTTTGAAAAGTTTGTCGGCTGGGGGAAAATGCTTTGGAAAGATTTTGACGATATAGACCAATACCTCATCGCTTATAAGGATATATTCCCCTATGTGGAGGCGATAAAAGAAGTGGAACACTGGTCATTAGGGGAAAAGCTTACCGAAATGCAAGAAAAGCACTTAGCTTTTTGGCGTACTTTGGGTACTTATTACAATGCCCTTCAAAAAGAAATGCACAAGCAGCGACAAGGCTACCAAGGCTTTATCGCACGAGTGGCCTATGAGCAGATGGATGCATACAAGAGTGCAAACGAAGAGAAACTACACCTTTTTGTAGGGTTCAACGCCCTAAGTGTAGCACAAGAGAAGGTAATACAGTATATCTTGGAGGAGATGCAAGGGGATATCTATTGGGATATAGAAAAACACTTCCTCAATAGCCAACACAGTGCAGGATACTTTATAGAAAACTACTTAGACAAATGGCGCTACTACAGAAGAGGAGCAACCAAGAAATGGATTGTAGAAGACGAGCTAAATACAAAGATACAAGTGTATGGAACACCTAAGCAAGTGAACCAAATACACCTGCTTACTTCCCTCTTAGAGAAAATTCCTACCAATGAACTCGAACAAACTGCCATCGTACTTAGTGATAGTGATATGTTACTGCCCTTATTACAGGCTATAGATACCAACAAACTCTCTATCAATATCACCATGGGCTATCCCTTGCAACAAACGCCTGTACATGACCTTATTTCAGCTTACTTCAAGCTCTATATTTCAGGGAGATGGTATCACAAAGAAGTAAAATCACTCTTAGAACAACCTTTTTTGAGTAATTTGCTTTCAGAAAACTATAAAAAAGATACTATAACCTATATCAACGAACATAACTTGTCCTATGTGTATAAAAAAACATTGGACAAATATAAAAAAGAAAAAGATAGTGCTATTATAGATTTGCTTTTTGATGACCAGAAGAATATTTCAGTAAGCAAATTGATTAAAAATATCATAGAATTGCTTTTAGTGATTAAAGAATCTTTGGAAAAAGAGGATAAAGGAAACTTACTGAACTTAGAATACTTGTACAATTTCTATGAACTTTTCAATCAAATCTATCACTTACAAGAAAAACATCATTTCGTAGATAGTGTGAAGTCTTTGTACTATATCTATAATGATTTGTTGGTCAAACAAAAGCTTAATTTCAGGGGAGAGCCACTGAAAGGGTTGCAAATAATGGGTATACTGGAAGCGCAGAACATACACTTTAAGAATGTACTACTCACCTCTATGAACGAGGGTATTTTTCCTAAAGGGAATACGGTTAATTCACTAATCCCTTTTGATGTCAGAGCTAATTTGGGATTGCCTACTTACAAAGAGTCCGATTACATGTATGCTTATTACTTTTATAGAATACTCCAGCACTCCGAAAAGGCAACACTCTTTTACAATACAGAAACCGACGGGCTTAAAGGAAGCGAGAAGAGCCGATTTATACTACAATTGCTTTCTGACTACAAAATAAAGCCCGAAGTAAGATTCCCTGAGGTAAAGATAATAGAACAACAACCTGTGGAGATAGCTAAAGATAAACAAATTATAGACAAATTGGTCGCGATAGCCACAGGAGGTGATCCCAAACACCGAAAGGGCTTCTCCTCTTCCTCACTTACTACCTATGTAAGAAACCCTATTGACTTCTACCAGCAGCAAATCTTGGATATAAGGGACGATGCCGAAGTAGAGGAAATCGTAGAAGACCGCTCACTGGGGACGATCATTCATAGGATATTGGAATTGCTTTACCAAGATTATAAAGATAAGGTCATTTCCAAGCAGGATATAGACAAAATAAGAAAGGAAGTAGCCAAGACAACAAAAACAGTATTCAAAGAGTACCAACAGAATGAAGAAATAACAGGGAAAAACATCTTTGTGCAACGTACCATTGAGGAATATGTGATGAAATTCTTGGATATAGACCAGAGGAATGTTTCCGATAATGTGGTAAAACTACTTTACTTAGAAGAAAAGATACAGATAGATGTCCAATATGATGATTTTCCTTTCCCTATTCGTTTCAATGGAACGATAGACCGTGTAGAGCAACGGGGTGAGGACATCTATATAATAGACTATAAGTCGGGTATTGTAGAGAAAGGACAGGTCGCACTCAATGAGAAGAAGTGGGAAAATCTGATTCAGGATTACGAATACTCCAAAGCCTTCCAATTGCTTATGTATGCCTATTTGCTATTCAAAACGGGAATGATAGGAGAGGATAAGCGTGTATATGTGGGTAACTATTCCTTTAGAAGACTCAAGTTGGGCTTTATAGGCTTTAGAAATGATAAGGATAAGGATATAAGCCCTGTGGATACACATGTACGAGAGGCATTTGAACAAAAGCTCATACAACTCCTGAAGGAGATATATGACCCTACACTACCCTTTGTTGAAAAGTAGGTTAATGAAATTATGCGCTTGTATATCTTGGTATTATATTTTATTCCTATATTTGCACCCAAAAAATAATAGCAGATGTCTCCCAAAAAAATAGTAATCTTTATGCTTGGTGTATTACTCTCTTTGCTGTGGCTTACCTTTGTTAGCCGTGAATATATGGACGAAGAGAACGAAGTAGCCCATGGAATAAGAATTGGTAATTTCCAAATGAAGTACCCTACTTTCTGGGATATCTTCTCCCGTCAAGAGCATATTACCAACGATAAGGCTATGGCGATTATACAGGGGAAAGAGCCTGATCTTGAGAAAGTTGAAAAAGATACAATGGGGACGACAACTATGGTCAATAGGCATAAGTTCGTCTTCCCTGAGGATATGAATCAATTGCGAGACTCCATTGGTGCTTTCCTCTCAGCGGGGAATCCTCCCTTGGTGAGCAATGTGGAGGGGCAGATCTACTATCCTGCTCCTGCCAAGGACTTCGTTAAGAAGCTGCATGAGAAGCTCAGCCAGCCCTCTTGTCGTATTCTTCATTATGGAGATTCCAAGATAGAGGGCGACCGTATCACCGCTTATTTGCGCAATGGCCTACAAACCCTCTATGGGGGGACAGGGCCTGGCTACTTTCCTATCAAGATGCCTTATGGGCAGCGCAGTATCATAGAACAGACCTCAGGGAACTGGTATCGCTATGCCCTATTCAATGCCGAACAGCGCAAAAACAAAGACCTTTTGCAAAACAATCAGTATGGGCTCTATGCCAATGTTTGCCGTTTTGCTCCTGCACGTGGCGAGACAGCTGGGCTTAAGACGGCTTCTTTTACCATTTCTCCTTCGCATTCTTATTACAATAGGCTCAGCCAATATAACCAAGTAACCATACATTATGGTAATTGTACTACACCTGCCTTAGTCACTGTCTATGAAGATAATACGGAGATAAGGAAAGATACACTTATAGCCGATGGTGCCTATCATGCTTATAAGCTGAACTTTTCTGCCACACCCAAGAAGCTCCGAGTACAGTTCACCAGCACCAAAAGCCCTGATTTCTATGGGGTAACGGCAGGTAGTACCGAGGGGGTACAGGCTGATAATATCCCTACGCGTGGGGATTCTGGCTTTCACTTTACCCGTATTCAGGATACTTATGATGCGATGAGCCGTGAGTTAAAACCCGATATTATCATCTTCCAATTCGGGGGGAACCTCGTTCCATATCTGACCAAAAACAAGGTAGCTTCCAGCGTAAAACGTATCATTACCAATATGCAGTGGGTACAGAAGCGCAACCCCGACGCCCTCTTTATCCTAATAGGCCCCAGCGATATGCTTAAGCGAAGTACCAAGACCACTTATGACATTATCCCAGAGCTGGTGGAGGAGATGAAGAAGCAAACGGCTGAGAATGGCTTTGCGTTCTTTAGTATGTACGAGGCCATGGGGGGCAAGAACTCTATGAAGATATGGTATGATAACCGCATGGCAGCCAGCGATTTGGTACATTTCTCTGACAAGGGTACCGAGCGTATGGCACAACTGCTATTCCAGAACCTGGTGGAGGACTTACTTTCGGTACAATCTCCCGATATGTACAAAAAATAAGCTACTTTAGAACCCACCCAACCAGCCTTCTCGGTCGAGGCTGCGGTATTGTATGGCCTCACCTATATGGTGCTCCTGTATGGTTTCCGCTCCTTCCAAGTCGGCTATGGTACGAGCGACCTTTAAGATACGGTCATAGGCACGCGCCGAAAGGTTAAGTCGTTCCATGGCTTTCTTGAGCATCGCCAAGGAGGAGGCCTCCACATGGCAGTATTTGCCTATCTGTTGGCTGCTCATCTGGGCATTGTAGTGAATATGCTCGTACTGGGCAAACCGCTGGGTTTGTATCTCTCTGGCTCGTATGACCCGCTCGCGAATGGCGGTACTGCTTTCGGCCTTTTCCCGCTGGGCAAGTTTCTCAAAAGGTACAGGATTGACCTCTATATGTATATCTATTCTGTCAAGCAAAGGCCCCGAAATCTTGCTCAAGTACCGCTGCATCTCGGCAGGGGAGCTTACCATAGGTGCATCAGGATCATTGAAATAACCACTGGGTGAAGGGTTCATACTGGCAACCAGCATGAACGAAGCGGGATAGGTGATGGAGAACTTAGTGCGAGAGATAGTAACTTCTCTGTCCTCCAAGGGCTGGCGCATCACCTCCAATACACTGCGCTTGAATTCGGGAAGCTCGTCCAAAAAGAGCACTCCATTGTGCGCCAAGGAGATTTCCCCAGGCTGTGGATAGCTACCTCCTCCCACCAGTGCCACATCCGATATGGTATGGTGCGGACTGCGAAAAGGTCGCTGACAGATAAGTCCATTGTCTTTGACCCGCCCCACTACACTGTGTATCTTGGTAGTTTCTAAGGCTTCTTGCAAGGTCATAGGGGGCAGTATGCCAGGTAGGCGCTTGGCCAGCATGGTCTTACCAGAACCAGGAGGGCCAATGAGTATAATGTTATGTCCGCCCGCCGCGGCAATCTCCATACAGCGCTTGACACTTTCTTGGCCTTTGACATCGGCAAAGTCAAATTCGGGGGTCTCCACATGCTTGAAGAATTCCTCACGGGTGTTTAGCTCCACTCGCTGTAAGCTATCTTCCCCATTGAGAAAGTCTATGACCTGCTTGATATTCTCCGCTCCATACACCTCCAAGTTGTTTACTATAGCAGCTTCCTTGGCGTTTTGCATAGGGAGTATAAATCCTTTGAACCCTTCCTTTCTGGCTTGGATTGCAATAGGTAGTGCACCCTTGATGGGTTGCAGACTTCCGTCCAAGGAGAGCTCACCCATGATGATATACCGCTCTATCTCCTCACACTGTATCTGTCCGTTGGCCGCCAAGATACCTATAGCAAAGCTCAAGTCATAGGCCGACCCCTCTTTGCGCATATCGGCAGGCGCCATATTGATCGTGATTTTCTTTCCAGGGATTTTGTATTGGTTGTTGTGTAGTGCTGCCTCTATACGGAAGTTACTCTCCTTGATAGCATTGTCGGGTAGGCCTACTAAGTGGTAGCCCACACCCTTATCTATATTGACCTCAATGGTAATGGTAATTGCCTCTACGCCATAAACAGCACTGCCATAGATCTTTACTAACATGCTCTTTGTTTTTGAAAAAAGATTTTTTGTGTAGTGCAAATTTACGAAAAAATAACGAATTTTGGGTTATAAAAATGATTTTTCTTTTTCTGCATGGCTATATCTGTAATTTTCACTACTTTTGTCCTTGTAAAATGAGTAATCATGGAAAGTATTTTTACCTATTGTCCCCATTGCGGAAGCAAGGATATAGAGTTTCCTAATTTAGTACGTTTTCTCTGCCACCATTGTGGTTTTGTCTATTACCACAATATAGCTGCTGCCGTCGCAGTTATCTTTAGGCGCGAGAGGGAAATCCTTTTTGCAGTGCGTAATATAGACCCTGACAAAGGCAAGCTTGACCTCCCTGGAGGTTTTATAGATCCTGATGAGAATGCCGAAGCCGCTGCTTGTCGTGAGGTAAATGAAGAATTGGGCTTAGAGATAACGCCAAGCCAACTAAAATATGTAACTACTCAACCCAATCACTATTTGTACAAGAATATTCCCTATCGCACTATGGATATCTTCTACGAATGTCCCTTAGATGTCCCTGTTTCTGTAAGGGCAGCCGATGAAATCAAGTCCTTACAATGGATTCCCATACCTGAAATAGACCTCAGTAAAATAGGTTTCGTCTCTGTAAGAACAGTCATTGAAAAATATTACTTAAACCAATGAAATTCAATTCCAAATACTTCTTCGCTGCTCTGATCCTCTTTTTGGTAGAGGTAGCCATAGCCACTTTATTCAAGAGTGTTTCCTTTGTACGGGCATACTTGGGGGATATTTTGGTAGTGATACTAATTTATTGTTTTATTAGAGCCTTTTTCCGTATCAAGAATACCAAGAAATTACTTATAGGGATTTTCTGCTTTGCTGTATTTGTGGAGATACTACAGTACTTTAAGATCGCAACTTTCTTGGGCTTTGGTAAGGGTACCCTTGGGTATATTCTTTTAGGGAATCATTTTTCCTATGAGGATATCCTTTGCTATGCCACTGGCTGTTTCTTAGCATTTATCTTTGACAAATAACCTGCTTTTTGCCTTAAGTAATGATTTTCTCTTTTCATGCAAAGCCTGCTATCCACTGAGGATTAACTTTTTAGAGATGAAGATTAACAAAAATATAAAGGTGTAATTTTGTTTTGTATTTCAGGATTTTATATTTTTGTCCTCAATAAATAATATAGATATGAAGAAATTAACTTTTACAATAGTTATTGCCTCGTTATTTTTGTGCTTTTCTTGTAGTAAAGATAATGAGACATCAGCAGCAGGTACCTTAGGGGTTACAGGCAGTGGCATATACTACCAATTTGCAGGTGGGTATGGGTATTATGACCTTCGCTCAGGGAGAAACATTACTGAGATATTCAAGAGCAATATAGTTGATAAGTATGATGTCTCTTGGGATGGCCAGAAGCTATTGGTGGCTTGGGCAAAACGACCTTATGGCCAATATCAGACGGATTATCTTCAATTTACCTATCTGCCTATGCTTGAGAAGAAATCTGGTGCAGCTACCAGTGATGATGATTTCGAGAAGCGTAAAATCAATTCCTTTGACTTCAATGGTTATGAGGTAGGTGCCGCTGGCGGGGTAGGTTTTTTCCTCTCGCCTGACGAGCGCTTTGTCGCTGTACAAGCCCAAAAATCTATGGGTTATAATGATGATAATCCTGCAAGTATATTGGATAGGAGTAGCGGGCGTGTGCTAAAAGAATTTAATATCGACGGATATGAGCCGCATAGGATCAATATCGTAGGCTGGTCAAGTGTTGGGGAACTTTTCCTTAGTGTAGATAATGAACTCAGAAAAGCCTCAGAAAGCAATAACTGGCGGATGACCTATGTAAAAAAGCTCCCATTTGATGATATAGAGATGCTCAATATGAACTCACAAGGAACACAATTTGTCTTCAGAAGGGGAGATAAGCATATTTGGATCTATGATATACAAGAGGACTCACACTACCAAGTAACTACTTCAAAGGTAGATGGCATTACCGATGCAAGAACTTATTATTCAGGTGGAGAGCGTCTCCCATCCTTTTCTCCAGATGGGAAGTATATTGCCTTTACAGGACAACCCAGACACTCTGCAGTGCCCTATGCCTATGACCCAGCGGTATTTGGGACTGCAGGGGTAGCCAATATGCTTATCATTATAGAGAATAATGGCAAAACTAGAGATCTTGATGCCGATAATGACGGTACTATATTCTATCCCAAAGATGGGAAATACCCCATATCAGCAGAGCAACGACTCATCTGGAGATAAAAGAAGTCACTTATTGATAATAGGTAAAGATGCGCTCTACAATGGCAGCAGGTTTGTTATTTTTGTACCAAATTTCCTCTGTGCAGTTGTTGAATTTGTCATAGTGGTAGATGGTTCTATTAGGGGAAGGAATCTGTCCGTCATCTATTTGTAGCAAATTTCCTTTCTCATCATACGTATAATACGTTCCAGAGGTAAAATCGCCTGTAAGGAGATTAAAATTTTCTTCCTTGATGAGTTGGTTGTCCTTGTTGTAAGAAAAAAGAGTCTTTATGACCTCTCCTTCCAGAAAATAACTATAAGTTTCTACTTCCTTGTCGTTTTCCATACAGTGGTAGGAACGAAATTCCTCTTCCTTGTATGTTTGTATCTCTACTATAGCTCCTTTGGAGTCATAGATGTAGTATCTTGTTCTCTTGTCAGAGATATCTTTCTCATCATGTAAAGGTGTTGTATAGGTGGTCTCTTCATATACTTCATTATTGGCTAAATATTGATAAGTAGTATAAAAACAAAATATCGAGTAACATTCTTTCTTTTCAGCAAGCAATGTACCTTCTTTCGTATATGTATACCAAGTATCATAGGCTTCATCACCTAAAAGGCTAGTAGATTTGTTTTTTTCATATGTAATATTCCCTTTGCTATTATATGAATATCTATTTTTATTAATGAGTGTATTATTCCTATATTCTGAAATAGCTTTTTTCCTTTTGTTTTTATCAAACAACATTCTTATTTCAAATAAGTTGCCATCAATCTTGTATTTTTTAGAGATCATTACTTTTCCCTCGTAGAAAATTTCTTCTTCTATATGTTCGGGATTGTTTTCCTCTTTGTATTTGTATTCATCAGCTTTTGTAAGTAGATTATCCGTGTTGTATTGGTAAAATATCTTTTGGAAAAGTTTTCCATCGGTATAGTAGTTATAAAATTCTATGATATTTCCCTTTTTATCAAAGATATATCGGCTATGTACGGGCATACGTTCTACTTTGGCATTTTTAGGAAATATCTTTGCCTCTTTTCCGTTTTTATTTTCATAATGGTAAATGAATTTCTCTACTGATTTTACTTTCCCTTGAGGAGTAATACCTAAGTTTCTAAGATGTTCGTTAGTATATCTATTAGGGTCATCTTCTTGTGCCAAAATGAATATAGAATAAGAACTAAGGAGTAAGGTAAAGATAAAATGTTTCATGGTTTAAATCTTTTACTGGTAATAAGTAATCTTGCGTTCTATAACATAGGTAGCATTATTATAGTCAGCTACATCATATCTTTTTTCGTATGGTACTTTTACATATTTACCATTAATTTCTTCTATATCATATTTCATTATATGAATAGATTTTATCTTTCCTTTAAGTGTATCAGGAAAGTCGTATTCAATGATAGGGGGTATATGATACGTTTTATTTATATTTTTTATTTCCTTGTTGTTTCCACAAGAACATAGCAAAGATATAAAAACAAAAAAACTTATTTTAGTTATAAAAATGGTGTTTCTCATACTATTTTATTCGTAATAGGTAAATGTTCTTTCGTAGATATGTGAAAATTTGTTATTGTAATATACTTCCTGCTTGATCCAGTTATTATGCTCGTCATAAAAATAGATTATTTTTTCAGAAAGATGACCATCGCTACATTCCCCCTCCTTGGGAGGGGGTTAGGGGGAGGACTCCCATATAAAACTTCAGCAACTGCACATATAATGCCTGCATATATTTATTTTGCAAATAGGTTTGTTCCGCGTTGAGGTAAGCGTTTTCGCTTACGAGAAGCTCGGTATTGGTAAGTCCACCGAATTCGTGCTTTTTTATTGCCAAATCGTATGCCAATTTAGCATTGTCACGAGCCGTGCGCGAAGCTGTTTGTTGTGCTTGGTAGGTGGTAGCATTCTGCCAAGCGGTTTCTATTTTGGTATAGAGGTCTTTTTCCGCTTGTTGTTCGTCGAGCACCGCTTGCTGTTGGGTAACTTTAGCTAGCTTCACATTGTTCTTATTTCTGAACTGCGAAAAGATAGGAATATTGAGCGATGCTCCTATGGTTTGACCGAAATTGCTATCCAACTGGGTGCGATAGCTCAAATCGTTGAGGTTTGAATATCCTGTATTTACCCCTGCTTGTAGCGATAGAGTAGGAGCATAGCCCGCTCTGGCTATCTTAATATCTTTTTCGGCTATCTTTTGTTGTGATTGATAGATTTTTAGATTCGGGAGCTTTTGTTTGGCTTCCGCAAAAACCACATCTTTATTAGGGATAATCGCCGTTTCATCATCTGCGGGAAGGTCGAGCGCAATAGCGAAATCACTATTAGGAGGAAGCTCCAACAGTTGTTTGAGGGTCAGTACCCTACTTTCGTATTCATTTTCTGCTTTGATAATAGCATACTTGTTGTTGGCGTGACGCGTTTCTATCTCAGCTAAACTCAGTTTAGCAATAGACCCATTGGCAAACTTGCCCTGTGCTTGTTTTAATTCCTCACCCGAAGAGCGCGCCGTATTCTTAGCTACTTCTATGCCCTCATAGCTGTAAAGGGCTTGCAGATAAGCTTCAAGCACACTCAAAGTGATGTTGTTTTTCGCCTCTTGCACGTACAGTTCGTTCTGTTCGAGCAATAATTTACTGCGGTCTACTTGTAGGTTCAGTTTATTGCCCTGATAGAGTGGCATAGATGCCGATACCCCAAAGTTGTTGGAGAACGTACGGCGCGACACCCGTTCATTAGAAATCTGATTGATTGCCGAACCGTAATTCTGGTTTGCCGAAGCCGAGCCACTTACCGTAGGCAAGTGGTTGCTCTTCGCCTGACTGTAATTGATTTCAGCCGTCTGCTGGTTCAGTTCCGTCTTCTTTACAGAAATATTGTTCTGTACCGCATAGTTGATACAGTCAGCCAGCGACCATTGTTTCGCTTGAGCCTCTGCTAACAAAGGACAGAGACACAAAAAAGATATGTACAAAGTTCTTTTCATCGTTTTTAGTTTTTAAGCAACTTTTTGTCATTTAGTTGCGACAAAGGTAGTACAATACAGCTGAAGTCTGCAAAAATAATCGACGAAAAGCCTTATTTTATCGACGAAAAGCAATATTTAGCAGTTAGTTTTTAGTTATAAGGGGTTAATTTTAGTCGTCAGAAACGTCCAATTGCGCTACCTTATCCACCTTGTCCGCTCACTCCATCTAGTCTACCCTATCTATCTCGTTCTCCTTCTCCGCCCCATCAGCCTCGTCCAACAACTGCCCGTACATCTCCTTCCTTCAATAACTATCGCAAGTTATCTTCCTTTTATCTTTATGTATTGCTCATTCAAAAATCTGTTATTCGTCATTTATCACTCGTCATTTGTCCCCTGTCATTCTTCATTTCTTCCCTTTTTCGTCGCTACATTCCCCCTTTAAAAGAGTATGTTTTGTCTCTAATTCCCCCTTTTCCGTCATACTCCCCCCTAGTGCCTATGGCCTAAGGCCTAGTACCTTTTCCCTTTCTTTCGCCTCGAAACCCCGTTTTTACCATTTTTAGTGCTGTTGTATAATGTTATGAATCAACTACTTATATACCCTTTCTATACCAATCGTCCAAGATTCGTATAAGCTTCCTATAAG
>CAJZFM010000018.1 GCA_915070235.1 uncultured Capnocytophaga sp.
AATTGTTATTTATTATTTGTTAATTGTTATTTATTATTTGTTAATTGTTATAGTGTAAAAAAGTAGGAATAATTTCCTTTATCCCTACTTTTTCATTAGTCAAGCCATTAATCTTTAGTCATTATAAAATGTCCTTAATATGCTTTATACTATTGGCTATACTTTCTTTGGCTTCTGCAAAATCACCTTGTCCTATTTTCTTCATCACATTGGTAGCGAAGCCTTTCATCTGGTCAAAAGTAATGTGAGGAGGCATAGCCAAGGTATCGCGATTGGTGTAGATATTGACCAAAGTAGGTCCCTCATGCTCAAAAGCAGCTTTTACAGTGGCTTCCAACTCTTCTGTTTTGTGTACCTCATAGCCCTTGATATTCATCAGGTCGGCTATTTTGTCAAAAGGAGGATTGACCATATTGGTCTGCCAATCCAGATAACCAGAAACTTCCATTTCAAGTTTGACCATGGCAAGCGAACGGTTATTGAATACAAATATCTTTACAGGGTACTGATATTGCATAAGGGTAGCCAAGTCGCCCAAAAGCATAGAGAGTCCCCCATCGCCACACATAGCTACCACTTGTCTGCCTGGAGAGGCAGCCGCTGCTCCGATAGCCATAGGCAATGCATTGGCCATAGAACCATGGTTGAAAGAACCAGTGAGGTAGCGCTTGCCTGTACCCTTGACAAAACGAGCCGCCCAAACCACATTCATACCTGTATCTACGGTGAAAATAGCATCTTGAGCTGCATACTTGTCTAAGAGTTTGGCTGCATATTCAGGATCTATTTGGTCTTCTTCGGTCTTCTTTTTTGTATAATCGTCCAAAGACTTCTCAAGTGATACATACTCCTTGTGGATATTCTTAAGGAAGCTATCATCGGTGCGTGGAGTGAGTTTAGGCAATAGTGCAGCAATGGTATCTTTTACATCGCCTGCAAAACCATAATCCACTTTGGCACGACGGCCAATAATATCAGGGCGCTGATCTATTTGGATAATGGTGTTTTTCTTAGGCAAGAACTCGGCATAAGGGAAGTCAGTACCCAGCATCACAAGTACATCGGACTCGGCACAAGCATCATAGCCAGAGCGATGTCCTAGGAGTCCGTTCATACCTGCTATATAGGGGCTATCGGTACGGTCAAAGAATATTTTCCCACGGAAAGAAGTTACAATAGGTGCCTTGAGCGTCTCTGCTAGTTGTTCTACTTCACTTACAGCATATTGGCAGCCATGTCCGCAGTAAAGGGTTATTTTCTTGTGCTTGGTGTCGTTCAATACTGCGGCCAACTTATCTAGCTCGCTATCGGAAGGACGTACAACGGGTTTGGCCAAAAAGGTCTGTGTAGCGGTAGGCACTTCTTCCAAATCAGCTCCTGCCACATCGCCAGGTAAGCCCAATACAGCCACTCCTTTTTCGTTGATTGCCGTTTGTATAGCACGTTGCATCATAGTAGTAAACTGCTTAGGTGTATTGGCCACATATACATATTTGCTACAATCTTGGAATAACAAAAAGGGGTTAGTCTCTTGGAACCAGTGGGTACCAAATTTTTGTGTAGCACAAGTACTGGCTATGGCAATGACAGGATTACCTGCACGATTGGCATCATAGAGCCCATTGATAAGGTGCACATGTCCAGGGCCTGAACTTCCCATACAACAGCCTATACCATTGAGTTCGGCATCCATGGAGGCTGCATAAGCTGCGGATTCTTCGTGGCGTACATGTATCCACTCGAGGCGACCATCGCGACGAATAGCATCATTTACAGGGTTGAGGCTATCCCCAGTAATGGCATAGACTCTTTTTACACCTGCTTGTACTAACATTTCAACCAATTGGTCAGATACATTTTTACTCATAATAAGTTCTTTTTATCTTTTTAATTTATCTAATCGGACGACAAAATTACGTTTTTTATTTCTTCCTTCTATTTTTTTAAGAACAAATAACAAATGAAAAATGGATAGTGAAACAAAGTTACAACAATTGAGGTAGTAAAGTCAAGAAAAAGAGGAGAAAGAAGTAAGAATTTATACAATAAAATTGGGTAAGATGTAACAAACTCATGTCTCTACAGAAGACCACGCTAATGAAGAATTATCATAGCCAGCACTGTAGAGACATGAGTCTATTGTACCTTGGATTAAGGCAATTCATTAATCATTAGTGGTATTAATCATTAACAACTATGTCTTTATTTACGTTTTTACTACCTACAAGGGCATAGTATAGGATATAAGCGAGGCCTAAGATCACTACCCAATAGCTCTGTACATAGCCGAAGATATCCGCTACATAGCTCTGAAGAGTGGAGAGAATACCGCCCCCACATACCATAACCATGAAGATACCTGAAGCGGCAGCTGTGTATTTGCCTAAGCCCTCAGTGGCTAAGTTGAAGATACCACCCCACATTACGGAAGTACATAGCCCACAGAGGGTTAGAAGCATCACAGTAACAGGTACTTCTGCCAAACCAAAGGATATGTTTTTGTTGAATACAGGCATATTCACCAATATGTCGGTAGGTAAGAATATGGCCAAAAGCACAAAGAATAACCCTAAAGAGGCTACAAAGGAAAGCATCGCCTTGCTGGAGAACTTAGCTCCTAAGGCACCTCCTACGAATCGGCCTACAAACATGAGGAACCAGTAGGTACCTACTACTGAACCTGCTGTAGTGGCATCGATACCTAAACCGCCGTGCTCCGTTTTGGCAGTCATGAAATAGTTTTCTATTCCAGGGATACCTACTTCCACCCCGACATATACAAAAATGGCTATGATCCCAAAGACAAAGTGTCTGAAAGACATAGCACTATGAGGATCTTTTGCTTTGTCCTCTACTTTCTTTACAATATGAGGCTCAGGAATCTGCATCATGGAAAGCACGATAAATACCAAAGCAAAGGTACCCATGGCCAAGTATAAGGCAGGATTAGCCTTGTCAATAGAGGCTTTTTCTATATTCTCCCCTATAAGGTAACCTACAAAGACAGGCACTATAGTACCTCCCATAGAGTTCAGCGCACCACCGAACTGTAGCAATTGATTACCTCGCTTACCCTCACCACCTAAGGTATTGAGCATAGGATTGACCACTACATTGAGCATACACATAGAGAAGCCCGCCACAAAAGCTCCTGTGAGATATATGGCAAAACTCTCCATAGCTCCCGATAGAAAAATGATACACACCCCTACAAAGCCAACCGTTACGGCCGTCAGTGCTGTTTTCTTATAGCCTATTCGCTGTAGCATCTGCCCGGCGGGAATCCCCATAAAAGCATACGCAATGAAGTTGGCTAAGGTTCCCAATTGTGCCTGAAAGTTGCTGGCACCGAATTGGCTTTTTACGATGACTCCCATAGGACTCTGTAAGTTAGTAACGAAGGCGATCATAAAAAATAGCGCAAACATCATTACAATAGGGAGTAGATAACTTTTGTTTTGCTGATTTTGTTCCATTTTCTCTTTGATTTATTAGGTACAAAGTTATGAAATTATCTCCTATTTTCAAATAAATTGCCTGATTATTTTTTCTTTTGACTAATGACTAATGATTAATGATTAATGACAAATGACTAATGACGAATCTGTAATGATTTGTCATTAGTCACTTGTCACTCGTTGTTAGTCACTCGTCGTTAGTCATTAGTACTTAAGGTATAGCCAACCCTTCTCTGTATGAGTCTGCTCGGCTGTATCTTGGTACTCTAAGATGTAGTAGTAAGTTCCTTGTGGGAGCTTGCTATCGGCACTTATGGTAGCGCGTCCGTTAGAATGTCCGTCAAATGGCTCACTGTTGGTGTAACCGTCCTTTTCATAAACCAATACACCCCAACGGTTGAATATCTTAAGGTTATTCTTAGGATACCCCTCAATATGCTCTATTATAAAGCCATCGTTCACACCGTCACCATTGGCAGAGATACCATTGTGGATCACTATCGGTTTGTCTTCCAATATCACTATCTTCACCTTAGCATCATCACAGATTGTTGGGTGATCTTTCATACAGAGACTATAAGTCAAGGTGTATTCCCCTGCTGGAGCTCCTTGAGGGATCACTACATCACCATTAGGTTCTATATGAGCGCGTGAGTTTTGGTTGTCCAATGTCTTGATTATCACCTTATCCAAGTGTTCTGAAGCCTTACCATCGGCATAGGTATCATTGTCTAAGACATTACCCGCTATACCCTCTCTTACAAGCGGGTTGATTGGATTGGCGGTAAAGTCATCATCATTGGCTATCAAGGCAGGCAATAGCTTAATCACTACCTCAGCACTCTTACACTCTGTTGGTGCTGACTTCTTACAAATAGTATAAGTGTAAGTATATACACCGTCTGGCGTGTTGGGCGCTATGGTGATCGTACCGTCGTCATTCATAGTAAGGGCAGTGGTTGGGTTTCTATCGCTATCCTTAGCCTCGCCTTTGGTCAAGATCACATCATCCACTGGAGATGGGTTTTTCTTCTTATTGAGTTCGTCGTTTTTCAAGACACTTTCGGTTTTGTTCTCCTTGGTCTTGTCATTGATAAGCTCAAACTCATCGTCCTGAGCGGAGAAGCTCACTACCCTTATGGTTACTTTAGCACTGGCGGTGTTAGAGATATTGGCCTTTTCAGTAATCGTATAGTAATAAGTGTAAGTACCCTCTGGTAAGTTCTTTAGCACTGAGATACGGCCGTCTTCGTTCATCACCATCTTAGTCTTATCCATCACAGGCTTACCATTGGTTTCCGTTATAGTTACCTCGGACGGAGCAATACCCACTCTTTCGCCTATAATATCATTGTTCAAGACACTTGGGGTCAGCGCGCCTTCGGTACCTACTTCCCATACACCATCATCTTTGGCAAAGATATGGGCTTCTATGACTTCAAAGGTTACCTTAGCCGTATCACAGTTGGTAGGTACGTCTTTTTGGCATATCGTATATTCGTAGGTATAAGTACCCTTAGGTGTACCGCGTTTTACAGTGATGCTACCATTTGGATTCATGGTAATACCCTCTGTAATAGCCGCCCCATCTCGTGTTACAGCCCCTGAGGTAAGGGTTACATCACGCTGTGGAGATAGGTTACCTACGACCCCTTCCATGGTATCTACCCCTGCGGAGAAGACTGTAGCTACAGTCGTGTAATCCACAGCATTAGGTATCTTGCCAAAGTCATCATCTACCGCTTTGAGCGCACGAAGAGGTATTTCCACTGTAATCTTTATCTTAGCCGTATCACAAGGAGAGGTTGCTCCTCTTACACAGATTTGGTAAGTAATCTCGTAAGTACCTGGTGCTGCATCTGCGGGTATTCTGAGCTTACCTGTAGCCATATTTACCCCTATTCCTGTCAGACCTCCGTCATCAGGAATGGTGATATCCACATTGCTTGAGGTAGCAGGAGCCCCATTGACACGATCATTGCCAAGTACCTCTACTTCTTCACCTCTATGTACTGTCTTATCTGGATCATCATTAGCCTCTATAGTAGGAGCACCTTCTACTACCTTGATTTCAGCTACGGCACTCGTTACTGTACCACAAGTACTTGTCACCTTTACCCAGTAGTAGAGCGTACCTACTGTATCGGTTGCAGGCTTATAGCTTGGGCTATTATCCCCTACCTCTTCTGCTGTGGAGATGTCATAATTGGTATTCTTATACCACTTATAGCTGAGGGTACCTTCGCCGCTGGCCACTACAGTAAGTGGTGTAGCCTCGGCTCCCTTCTGGTAAGTAGCCCCTGCTGGAGCAGTGGTAATGGTGGTGGCTGTCTGTTGCAGCTTGATCTCAAAGCTATCAGAGGCTACCGACTCACAATTGTCACCGTTCTTAGCCGTAATGGTATAAGTACGAGGGGCAAGGCCTATGATCTCATAGGTAGTTGGATTAACCATTAGCTCAGTGCCATTATGCCAATAAGTTAGTCCTCGTGCCCAATTGGTAAGCTTAGCCACTGTTGGGCTAGTACAGCTTGCAGGGGTTAGCGTAATTGCTGGCTTGGCTGGCGCTGGGAGCTTATCGGCTATATCAAAGTCCACTGCCGCAGCCCTACAAGTACCACGTGATATGGTCAGTGTATAAGTACCTACTGTAGTAAGGCCTGTGATATTACCTGTAGTATCTACTGCTCCTACAGCTGTTCCATTGCTATCGGTTATGGCAAAGGTTTCTCCATGGGTATAATCCGTATAGTTGCTTACCTTAGCCGCACTAATGGCTGTACAAGTAGGTCGTGTTACCATAACAGTAGGCGTTTCAGGGACAGGGAGTGCTTCGGCTATGGTAAAGGTTTCTTCACCAGATACACAAGTGCCCTGAGTAGCCTTGATCTTATAGGTACCTGCTGAAGTTATACCCCCAATGGTTCCATCAGCAGCTACTGAGATACCTGTAACAGTTGCATTGGCACTATCGGTTATGGTATAGCTAATACCTGGTGCATGGTTAGTTATCTTAGCCTCTGTTGGCGCACCACAAGTAGCAGGTGTTGTTGTTATAACTGGGTTGGCCACGCTTCCTATAGTTATTTGAGTGGCTACTCTTGAGGTCTCACAGGTAACAACTCCGCCATTAGAAGCAGTCTCTGCCACATAGTAAGTAGTGGTAGTGAGCAAGTCGGTACGTGTAAGTGGAGTTCCCCCTGTAGCTACATTATAGATTCTGATAGAGTTATCACTATCGTTGGCATCTATAGCCTTCCAAAGGGTATCTACTGTAGTACCTACACAATACGTATATGTTGCTTGCGCAGTAGGCGCCTGTACGAGGGTCACTGCCATAGCTTGCCTATCACTCTCACACTTGTTTGTCTCAGTAGCGGTATAGTAATAAGTGGTTGCATTGAGCAGGGTAGCATCTGCCAAGTCCGCAGGATCGGTAGCGGTTACATATACTTTCAATGTACCTGTAAGAGTCAGAGCCAATTGTGCTTTAAGGTCGGCTACTGTAGCACCTTGGCAGAGATTTACCGCTGTAGGTGTTGGCTTTGTGGTAATATCCTCAATGGTAACCTTAGCTCTTTGACTAATCTCATCAGCACCACAATCACTATGTACTTCCACAAAATAATATGAAGTACCAACAGTGGTTGTCTCAGGGGTATAAGTATCTTGAGCTACTGTTGTACTAAGCTCTGTTCTTACTATTACATGTGTAGAAGTAGCCGCATCCACCTTATGCCATTGGTAAGTAAATGGAGGCGTACCCTTGGCCTTCACCAAAAGTGCATTGGCGGTACCTCCCTTACAGTACTTCACTTCAACTGTAGAGAGGTCGGTGTCAATAGCTGTAGGTTCAGTTACCGTAATAGGTGTGCGGGCACTAGTTACGTCCGTGCCACAAGCGCTACTTACCACTACATAGTAATAAGCCGTTCCTACTGTAGTTACCACAAGGGGATAGGCATCCTCTTCGTTGTACACATTAGCTTTCGTTCTCACAAGTGTACCCGCAGCAGTAGCGTTTGCTGCCTTATACCATTTGTAAGTAAATGGAGCGGTTCCCTTAGCCTTGATCAAAAGATGTGGGTCTGTAGTATCATCTTTACAGAATTTCTTTTCGTCTGTATCAAGATTGATGTCAATAGCTGTAGGTTCTGTTACTGTAATAAGGGCTCTGGCACTAGTTACATCCGTGCCACAATCGCTATGTACCACTACATAGTAATACTTGGTACCTGCGGTAGTTACCACAGGAGTGTAACTATTCGTTGTTTGTCCTGCTATTACTGTACCTGCAGAGGTAGCATCCGGAGCTTCATACCACTTATAAGTCAAAGTACCTGTACCTTCTGCGGTTACAGAAAGAGCCACTGGAGAGGTATGATCCTTACAATATTTCACCTCTGTTGTGCTTAGGTCAGCAGTTATGGCTGTTACCTTGGTAAGCACCACTGCCAATGGTACACGAGAGGTCTCACAGTTACCCAATGCAGAAGTAGTGGAAGACTCTGCTACATAGTAATTACCTGCTCTTAGAACTGCATTTCTTGCAAGGGCAGTTGTACTTGTCGCTGTTTCATAGAACTTAAGGGAGCGGTCGGAGTCATTGACATCTATCTCGTCCCAAAGGGTTTCCAGCTTAGTACCTGCACAATAGGTATAGGTAGCATTCACGGTAGGTTTGGCCACTAAGGTAACCTGCAACGCTCTACGGTCACTCTCACACTTGGTAGGATCGGTATCCTGCAAGGAGAAGTAGTAAGTTGTATTGTCCGTCAAGACTGTTGCATCTGTTATCGGAGTCGTATCCGTATTAGTAGCATATACCCGTATTGTACCCACATTCTGAGGGGTATTATCTATATAATCCTTAAGAGCAGCTATGGTAGCTCCCGTACAGAAAGTACCTGCTGTAGGTGCTGACGGCGTAGGAGTCTTACGAGTGATACGTACCACTAAGGCCGTCTTCTCACTCGGACACTTGCCTGCTTCCTCTATAGTATAGAAGTAGGAGTTAGCCTCATATACATTATCATTATCTCCTTGTAATACCCAGCGGTTATTGTTGTCACGGACAAATATTCTGGCATCATTCCCCACTACAGTCTTTAGGTCGCTCACCTTAGGTTGCTGACCTACAGCCTTACATACCTCAAAGGTCTTAGGATCGGCCTGAGTTACATTAGGATTTTTTTGAATAATCAAAGGCACCTTAGTACTACGACACTTACCTGTTTCTTCAGCAGAGAAGTAGATTGCATTGTTCCAATCCACAAAGGTATTATCTGACATATTTCCTGTTCCACGACCCTGATGTATTTTTACATTGGGATAACCAAAGTCGGTTTGCATTATGGTAATAAGCTCTCCTACGGTGATTTGCTCACAGATGGTTACTGTTTTGGTTTCCACTTGAGTCATTTCATTCTGACCAGGTCTCACTGTGAATGGTAAGGAGACACATTTGCCTGTTTCTTGTACCGTAAAGTAAAGACGCTCAGATTGTGTAACTTCATCAGTAGCTCTCGTATATTCTGAACTTGCTTCTAATGTAGGTTGAGAATAAATCTTGATGGTCGCTCCTGTAGGATATCTTTCTTGTAATTTCGCCTTAATCTGTCCTATAGTGGTGCGCAGACCATAATAGCCTATGTAAAAACATACATCTACCTGCTCATTTTTGGCTGTAGTACGAGGGGTAAAGGTAAAGTTGACCTGTTGAGGCGCTGTTACACATTGGTAAATATTCTTCGCATAGTCATACTGTTCGTTATTATCTACCAAAGCATCGTCGGCCAATGGAACGGTTGTCCCTCTTCTATAGATAAGGACATTAGCAGCATCGGATGGATCTATCAAGGCCTTGAGAGAGGCGATAGTCGTGAGCTGACAGCCTACATCTCCTAAGTTCTTAGCCGTTACACCTGTTTCTCCTTGTATAGTAACCTTGATAGGATCTTCTGGGGTACAATAACCATTTTTAGTAAGGCGTAACCAATAGTCCTGACTGCTACCATTGGGCGTTGGGAATGAAGTAGAACTTGCTAGTGGAGAACTATTAGTCCTTGCATCGGATTCGGTGGCATACCAAGTGAAGTCGGGCTGTAGTGCTGTTACCTTAGGTGATCCTTTGATAATCTCCTGCTTGATTTCGTCCAAGGTTACATTGGCATTACAAACCTTAATAGTAGTTTTAGGCTGGAAATCAACGAGCTCTTTCACTGTCAATTTGGCCTCTTGCTGGGTTATCACCTCTCCACAAGGAGACAATACTTCGTAATAGAAGGTATAGCTACCCATTCCTAATGGTTTTTGTCCTCCATTACGAGGTCTAAGATTGATCTTGTGATTATCAGGCACAGCAATTACTCCCGAAGCCTCTCTAATACGTGCGGTAGCTCCCGTAGGTAGGTTAGCGGCTAAGTGGCTATTAGGTATATTAAATAGACTTTCTACATTGAATACTGTAGGACCTGTGATACACTTAAGTATCTCTCCATTATTAGGATTCAATGGAGCAATAGTAACGGCCAATTGTTGGAATTGGAAAGCCTGTACCTTATCCGTAACACAAGCCTCTATCGCATGTTGTGACGGAATCTTGATCTTTACACTATACTTTTTAGCAAAATCAGTAGCCGTAAGAGAAGGAATGGTATAGGAAAAGCCTGTTCCTAAAGCAGTGGAAGGATTGTCCTCACGATACCACTCTACTTGTACATTAGGCCCTAAGTCGGTGATGGTCAGTTTCACCTCTTGCCCAGCACAATAATAAGCACGCTTGGGCTGTGGTACAATCTCAGGCTGCTGTATATCGGCAATTGTAAGCTCTTTTTCTACTGTCTTTCCACAAGCATCGGTAATGGCAAACTTATAGGCATTATTGGTATTACTACCATCCAAGTTGATAAAGAATTGATCACCTGTTTGTGTTCTTGCCACTGAGGTATCGGGAGTAGGGTTTCCTGCAGTAAGCTTGTGTACCAGCTTATAGGTAAAAGGAGCTGTACCCCCTTCAGGAGTAAGGATAACATGGTATTTCTTATCATTACAACCAAAGCCTAACACTTGTATCCCTCTAAGCTCCCCTGCAAACTCACGTTCGGCAATCACTTTTTGGCATTCGTAACCATTTTCTAAGTTTTTGATACGTCGTACGATACGGAACTTACCTAATTTTCCTAAGCCCTCATCGGTAGTTTTTCGATTGATATTCTCATTATAGCCAAGTCCCGCATAAGCCCATTCTTCCCATGCTTGGTCATCTTCCTTATAATGCTGTATCACGAATTCAGACTGATTGTAGCGCCAGTCTTCAGTACCTCCCAAATCAATACGCCCTACTACTACTGGCTCACAACCAGGAGCAAAGGAAAGATTATAGGTCTGTCCTGCAATCTGGGGAACATGATTCGGAATTGTGATATTATTACATACATCAGTTATTCTAAACTTATATTTTCCTTTCGGCAAATCACGTACATACCAATTGTTCTCATCTGCCCTATTATTATCGGTAAGGGTATAAGGAAGACTAAGAGAAGTACCGCCTATGGTACCAGAGGTATGAACCACATTGGCTGTATCTGTATATTCTATAATTTCTATCTTTTTGACAGCCGCCCCATTGATTCTGGTAATTCGTATAGAACCATTAGGTGCTGTAGTATTGGTAGCCCCTTCACAACTGGCTATCACTTGTATATCTACCCCAACTGCTGTGGGAGGTACAGTTACGGTAACTGGATCCAAATCCGCATAACGGGTTGGGTCACACTCATCATCTACCAAACGGAAGTTGAAAGTATCTCCATTGCGCAAATAGTCAGGAATAACTACTGTTTGGAAATCATAAGAGCTAAAGATAATTTTCTTGGCATACTTTCCCCTGAGTAGTGGATTAGAATGAGTAGCAGGCATCAGAGAAAAGCCAGCTCCTGCATAGTTGAACAAATCAGTAGAAGGGCGAGTAGGCCCTTGCTCTATCACCAAATAGGTGTTCAGGGTCGCTTGAGTATCCCTTCTATGTTTGTAACGGAGTCGTAGCTGTGTGGTATGGCAGGCTGTAGGCGAAGTGCCATCGTTGGCCACCTCCACCATCGCATTTTCAATAGGATTATAGAGGACAGAGGTAACCTCGGCCAAGGAGGTCGTATTACCACACATAGTGATATCTGCCTTTATCTTCCAAGTTCCCGATTTGTTAGGCAGGTTGAACTCCTGAAAATTAGAGGTTGCCACTAAGGCTTCTCCATAGGCATATTTAGGCAGATAGGTGTTAAGGTCTGTCTTATTATTAATCACATAGGTTGGGGTATATACCACCCCATCAGGGTCTGTAAAAGTGAATTTTACAGTAAGAGGATAATTGAAAGCATCGGAATCCACTGCTTTTTTAATTCCCGTACCAAATAAATATAAAGCATCAAATTGCGCCTTGGTACAGTTAAACTCTTTTCCCGATATGGGCGTATAAAGATGGGTAAAAGCAAAAGACTCATCGGTAATGCTAATAGACTTAGGAATAGGATTCGCTCCACAGAAATTCTCTACCTTAACCACATAGTTGCCAGCGGTAAGGCCTGTAAAGATATTAGAGGTTTGGCGTTCCGTGTCAGGACGTACAAGAGTAACCCCATCGGACTCATATAAGGTATAGTATACGGGATAGTTAGCTGCGTGATTACCCCACTGGTCTTGATCGATATCCACACGGATACCTAAGGAAGTAGCCCCACATATCTTAGGTATTTGAGAAGCAGTAAAGGCAATAGTCTTGACATCGTTCTTAATCTCAATTTCGGAGGACTCTGCAGGCTCTGTAAATGAACCAGATTTGCGTTTGGCTATCACATAGTACTTGCCCGCCACCAAGGAAATAGCCCCTGTATGAGGCTTTGCTGTAGAGAAATCATAGGACTCATTGTGCTTTCTGAGGTAGAAATTATAATTGGTATTATCCACACCTGTTCCTACTACCTTAAAGCGAATCGCCCCACTACTACCACACCACTCTTGCTCCACACGGATAGCAAGCTTGACATCGGTCTCAGGGGTAATAGTGTAGTTAAAGCCTGTTTGGTAGCTACAACCGTCTTTCTCTACCTTGAGCGAATACCTACGCACTGTATTGACAGGGCTATCTATCTCAAGGTTAATAAACTCATCTGTCCCTGAAGTATAGGTAAAAGATTTACTATTTCCGTCGTTATCGGAAACTGTATACTTAGTACCTTTCAGTGGATACTTAATGGTAATGGTAGCTTTTTCTCCTTTGGTAATCTTATCAAAGTAAGTTACTCGCGTCTCACTCAATGCCTTAAGGATATTAGGATCACAGGTCTGTGCCTTCACTAAGGCAAAAAAGGGACTTAAAAGCATAAGTATCAGAAAGATACGCTTATAGGTATTTAGCTCCTTCATAATTAAACACTATTAATAATTTCGGGACAAAGATAAGTATTTATTATGATTTAAAACAAATTTTCTTCATACTTTTTTTATTTTTCTTATCAACATTTTTTACTGATTTTAGAGTGAATTGTGAATAACTTTTAGGCAACCATCAATAGCATGTATATAATCGGTAAGCTCTCTACCCAAAGAGCACTATAGTAGGGAGACTGATGTTCATGTGCAAAAAGGAGTGAAAGCACTGTAATACAAGCAATTATAACCTGTATATAGAGGAGAAATGTAGAGTGTACAAAGGCCAATAGTACAAATAAAAGCATCAGTAGAGTGCCTATGGCTTTGGTTTTTGGGGTGCCTAAGATGGTGGGAAGCGTCTGTAAATGCGCTTGTTCGGCCTGCTTGTCTCTGATATCAAAAGGAAGAATGAGTACTACCACCCAAAAGAAGTTTTGCAGGGCAAGAAGGGTTACTAGTGGAGCCGAAAAAGAGACTTTATAAGCCGATAAAGGAAGGTATACACTCCCCAAGACCCAGCAAAGGGCGACTATAAATATTTTAAGAAAAGGAATCAGGCGGAGGCGATGGGTGAGAAAAGGGGCATCGTAGGCCACACTGAGCACCATGGAGAGTAGGAGAATGCCGCGACCTGTCCATGAAAGAAAGAGAAAAGCACCACAAGCTGTAGCTGCCAACAACCACCATATAGGACGCTCATATCTTAGGCGCCCCTCTTTAGCAAAGGAATAAGAGAGTACCGTTCCCACCCATAAGGAGAGTAGCTCCGCATAGGCCATAGGTAGCTGAAAAATAAGTAGAGTGCTGATAGCCAAAGAAGTAACAGCAGTAGCAACGACTACATTTTCTCGGATAAGCCAGAGAATGAGTGCGTGGCATTTTTGCTTCATTCTTTTACTACTTCTATGAGTACCTGTAGGTTGCCCTTGTTAGGATTATCTGTAATTTGCATAAAGGCCTTTCTGGAGAGGTCAAGGTCTTTGCCTTTGGTAAAGGGGCCACGGTCATTGACTTTCACCACCACGGACTTACCATTGATAGGATTGGTTACTCTAAGGGTAGTACCAAAGGGGTAAGTACGGTGAGCGGCAGTAAGCTTACTATTGCTAAAGACTTCTCCACTGGCAGTTTTACGCCCGTTGAACTTGTCATGGTAATAGGAAGCCACCCCATTGCCTTTGCCCTGAACAGCAACAGAGGCAGTAGGAGCCTTACTTTTGGAAGGCTTGGAAGCTTTAGAAGTTTTATAAGTCCTATGAGGTTGCTTGCGATGCTGCGCAGTCTTAGTAGTATGGCAGCCAACAAGGAGAATAAGGAAAAAAAGGAGGGAAAAACGCATAAAATAATAATTAATGGTTAATGATTAATGCCAGCAATGATTAATCAGTGTAATCATTAACCATTAATCATTGAGATAGAGTTCTATAAGTCCTTCGGGGGTTTCTACAATGATTCTTTTATCCTTGCGATTAACCTCCTTGAGGAAATCGTCATGCAAAGGAATAAGAATCTGTCGCCCCTCGTGTTCTATTTCAAAAATAGGCTGGGAAGAACGGTCATTGATATGAGTGATAACCCCTACCCTACCATGATTCACATCTACCACTTCAAAGCCTATGACCTCGTGATAGTAGAACTTGTTACCAGAGAGTTTAGGCAATAGTGAGAGTGGTAAAAACAGTGATTGGCGGAGGAGCGCCTCGGCATCGCGCTCGGTATCCACCTCTTCAAACTTGATTCTAAGCAAATTAGCCTTATGATAGCTACACCTTTCTATAAAAAAAGGAATCAGTTCCTTGCCTAATTCGACAAATACTGATTCCCTATTTTCTAACAGGGCACTATCGTCCGTGTCAGTTTTGACAAGGACTTCTCCCTTAAAGCTAAATTTGGAGACAATTGTACCTACAAAGAAACAATCTTCCTTCCTCATTAAGCTTCTGATTCTTGAGCGGGTGCTTCTTCAGCAGGTGCTGCTGTAGCCTCCTGAGCTTTAGCAGCTTGTGCTTCTTTACGCTTTTGGCTGTAGGCTTGTTCGGCCTTTACACTTTCTTGCTTAGCAGAGATTTTGCCCTTGTGGAGAGATTCCTTCTTAGCAACGATTTTCTGCTCTTTTTCTTTTTGCCAAGCTTCAAACTTAGCGTCGGCTTGTTCTTGGGTAAGAGCACCTTTCTTTACCCCTCCTTGGAGGTGATACTTAAGCATCACTCCCTTGTAAGAGAGGATACGGCGTGCAGTCTCAGTAGGTTGTGCACCGAATTGTAACCACTTAATAGCCTCATCAATATCAAGCTCTATCTGAGCTGGATTGCTATTGGGGTTGTAAGTACCTATTTTTTGGAGGAACTTACCATCGCGGGGAGCACGTACATCAGCGGCTACTACCCAATAAAAAGGTTTCCCTTTTTTACCATGTCTTTGTAATCTAATTTTTACAGGCATATAATTAAGACTTGTGAGGTTCACGACCTCTATTATTAATCGGGGGCAAAGGTACATATTTATTTTTTAATGCACAAATATTTTTTAGTGGTTAGTGGTCAGGACTAAAAACTAACCACTAATAACTAACCACTAAACTAATAACTAAATTTTTTTTGTGATTTTCAAATAAAATATGTATCTT
>CAJZFM010000019.1 GCA_915070235.1 uncultured Capnocytophaga sp.
CTTTCTCTTATCAATGGGGTAGTAGGAGAGGCTTTCGGGAAACTCTATGTAGAGAAATATTTCCCTGCCAAGGCCAAAGAAGAAATGGTTACTTTGGTAGATTATCTTAAGAAAAGTTTCGCAGAGCATATCAAGAATGTGACTTGGATGAGCGATGCTACCAAGGAAAAAGCACTCCATAAGCTCAGCACTTTCAAAGTAAAAGTAGGTTACCCTGACAAGTGGGAGGACTATTCTAAGATGTCTCTCTCTGCAGATGCTTCTCTTTTTGAAAACTTGATTAAGGTGACCCAGTGGGCTTACCAAAAAGAGTTGGATAAGGTAGGTAAGCCTGTGGATAAAACCAAGTGGGAAATGACTCCACAGACAGTCAATGCGTACTACAATCCTCTCTATAACGAAATCGTATTCCCTGCAGCTATTTTGCAAGCGCCTTTCTTTAGTTTTGAAGCAGATCCTGCTGTGAACTTTGGAGGAATAGGAGCTGTAATTGGTCATGAGATTACTCATGGTTTTGATGATAGTGGAGCCCAATTTGATGCTGATGGAAATCTACAAAACTGGTGGACTCCTGCCGACAAAGAGAACTTTGAAAAGGTAACCAAAGCATTGGCGGCTCAGTTTGACAAATATGAACCTGTAAAAGGTATTTTCGTCAATGGTACCTTTACCAATGGGGAAAACATTGCTGACCTTGGTGGAGTGAATATCGCTTTTGATGCGCTTCAAATGTATCTCAAAGATCATGGTGCTGTGGCTGATATCAGTGGGTATAACCAAAATCAACGTTTCTTCCTCTCTTGGACAACTGTATGGCGTACACTCTCTACGGATCAGTTTATGACCAATCAGGTAAAGACAGACCCTCATACCCCAGGCTATTTCCGTGCTTTTGCTCCTCTGACTAATGTAGATGCTTGGTACAAAGCCTTTGATGTGAAAGAAGGTGATAAGCTCTATCGCAAACCAGAAGACCGCGTAAAAATATGGTAGGCTCTTTTTAAAGTAAAAGATAAAAAGTAAAAGGTAAAACACTATAACCTTTTACTTTTTTTATTTATAAAAGGATTAATACCTAACAAATAATTTAAAAGAAATGAAATCCTATCTTATTTCAACGATAACTGATTTTATTGATGCTCCTATTGCATTGGTATATAGTATTGTTACAGATAATAGAAATTTCCAGTGGCGAGAGGAAGTCAAAAATATTGAGCTATTGGAAAATGGTTTTATTGAATATTACAAAGCAGGAGGACATACGCTCTTTAGTAATATTCGAAAGATAGAAAACGAGTATTATGCCTTTACAATGCAGCATAAGCTATTCTTTGGAGAATGGGAAGGGAAGTTTGAATCTTATAAGGGAGGTACTAAAATCTGTTTTCAGGAGAAGATACATATCAAGAATTTCTTTTTGAGGCTTATAGCTCCTTTTTTCTGGAATCTGAAACGTGTACAACAGAACTATATTATAGCGTTAAAAGTAAAAGTATATGCAAACAAATAAGCACTTACATCTATGGTTTCCAACGATGGGGCTACATGCCTTGCATCAGGTAGAAGAGAGCATATCTTTTTGGCAATGGTATATTGACTTTGTAGATAAAATACCTTCCTGGTTGCAACTTCCGAGAATCTCGGAGAATGCACATTTGGCGAATGCTCACCCTGAATATTTCATAGGAGCCTCCATAGGGCAACTTGCTTTAGTAGCTCTTATCGCTTTTTTGTGCCGAAGGAGCGAAAAGGCCACGAGAATTGCTCTTGGAGTATATCTTATAGGACTTAGCTTCTTTTTGGTATATCACATTTTGATAAGCTATTTTACTCATTCTTATTCTCCTGTAATGGTAACCTGTCTTATAGGTGTGTATCTCATCCCTAAATGGATTTATCAAGTAGTGAAAAAATAATACTACTTTGTTTTGCATAGTACCTTTTAAATTCGTAACTTTGCGGGGTAATTAAAAATCATTTTTCTACCATGAAAAAAATCAACTTCAAAATGGGTTGGCTCACTTGTCTCACCATGGTGATGGCTTGTGGTAATTCCAACAAAGAAGAAGCCCCTAAAGTGTTTGCTGAAAAAGGACTTGAACTCTCCGCTATGGATACACAGCTGCGTCCGGGAGATGATTTCTATAACTACGTCAATGGGAACTGGATGAAAACGGCTAAAATCCCTGCCGATAAGCCTGCTTGGGGCTCTTTCTATATGCTTATGGACAAAACCGATGAGCAGTGTCTTTCTATCCTTGATGACCTTCTTAAAAAGGAATATCCTAAAGGAAGTGAAGGGGAGAAGATACAAACGCTCTATAGGGAATATATTTCTTGGGATAAGCGTAATGCTGATGGGTTGAAGCCCTTAGAGGCATATCTCCAAAAAATTGATGCCATAGCGTCTTTAGCAGATTTACAAAACTATTTGGAAGAGACAACCCCTAAGCGCGCCAATTATATCTGTCCTGTAGGTGTATATACCGATATGAAGGACTCTAAGATGAATGCTGTATATTTGGGGAATTTTAACCTGGGGTTGGGCAAGGATTACTACCAAAAGGAACACCCTAGCAATACGGAAGCCTTAGCAAAGTACCAAGACTATGTTGCGGCCATTTTTAGAATGCTTAACGATAGTAATCCACGGCAGAAAGCAAAGCAAATTGTGGCTTTTGAGAAAAATATAGCCCACTATATGCTTACAAACGAACAAGAGAACAATCCAAATCTTAGCTATAACCCTGTAACAATAGAAGAATTGGGGGACATGGTGAAAAACCTTCGTTTGCCTGAATTACTTGAAAAAGTGGGAGTTCATACCGATAAGGTAATTCTCACTGAAATAGGTCTCTATAGGCAATATGATACTTTCATTAATGAGAAAAACCTACCTCTGATTAAGGATTATCTTAGATATAAACTGGTGGCTATCAATAGTAACTACCTCACCCAAGAGCTTAATGACCTTACTTTTGATTTCTATAACAAATACCTTATGGGACAGCAGGAGCAACGCTCTATGGACAAGCGTGCTATGGAGCTGATCAATGGAATCCTAGGAGAGGCCTTCGGTAAGCTCTATGTAGAGAAATACTTTCCTGAAAAGGCCAAGGAAGAAATGCTTACCCTAATAGATTATCTAAAGAAAAGTTTCGCCAAGCACATCAAGGAGGTAACTTGGATGAGCGATGCTACTAAGGAGAAAGCTATGGAAAAACTCAATAAGTTCTCTGTAAAGGTGGGGTATCCTGACAAGTGGAAGGATTATTCTCAGCTTACTATAAGTGCTCAAGTCTCTCTTTTTGAGAATATTACACAGGTCAGTCTGTGGGCTTTTCAGAAGGCTATAGCAAAAGTAGGAAAAGAGGTAGATAAAACCGAATGGGTGCTTCCTCCTCAGACAGTGAATGCTTATTATGACCCTACTAATAATGAGATTGTTTTCCCAGCGGGTATTCTTCAACCGCCTTTCTTTAGTTTTGAGGCCGATCCAGCAGTGAACTTTGGAGGCATTGGCGGGGTGATTGGCCATGAAATGACCCATGGATTTGATATTAGTGGAGCTGAGTTTGATGCCGATGGGAATCTACAGAATTGGTGGGCACCTGCCGATAAAGAGCGCTTCCAAAAAGTAACAGACGCTTTGGCTAAACAATATGACAAATATGAGCCAGTAAAGGGTATTTTTGTGAATGGTACCATGACCAATGTAGAGAATATTGCTGATCTCGGAGGGGTAAATATCGCCTTTGATGCACTTCAAATGTATCTCAAAGATCATGGCAGAGTAGCCGATATCAGTGGGTATAACCAAAACCAACGTTTTTTCCTCTCTTGGGCAACCGTATGGCGTACACTTGCTTCTGAGTCATACTTGATTAACCAAGTAAAGGTAGACCCTCACTCCCCAGATTATCTCCGTGCCTTCGCTCCACTAACCAACATAGATGCTTGGTATAAGGCCTTTGATGTAAAAGAAGGTGATAAGCTCTATCGCAAATCAGAAGACCGCGTAAAAATATGGTAATAGTGACCAGTGATTAGTGACTAGTGACCAATGACGAGTGACGAGTGACCAATACCCTCAAGAGGGATAGTCACTCGTCACTTTTCACTTGTCACTATTATTGTTCTTGTGTATAGAACCAAATATCAGGATTCTTGACACTAATCCATCCTAAGGTACCACTGCCGTAGTCGGTCATGGTGTAGGGGGCATTGTCGGTAAAGATTTTGACTAAGGGTTCTAAGTAGGAATAGTATTTCCAATTGGTGTTTTCATTAAGGTCTGTTTTCTCTACCAGATTTAGTTGGCTGGAGTCGCAGGCTACACCGAGGTAATCCATGTTGAGTACAGCATTCACATTGGTGCTACTACCTCCCGCGGTAGGAGTGCGGGTAAGATAGAAGTGAAAACCAACGGCACTGCCCTGTTTGCCAAAGTAAATCATAGGATTGAGTACTTCCCTTACCCGAACATTGTTCACCGTACGAGTACGACGCTTTACGCTATTATAGGCCGTTAGCATGGCATCACAAACGTAGTTGGTAGCAAAGTTGATTGTAGTGCGTTTGGTAGCAAAGTTGAACGGCAGGCGAGGTAGGCGAGGGGTGGAGAGAAAGCGCACTTGGCTGTCCTTGGTACTTACCCATAGGTATTGTTTGCCATCTTGATTCACATCGGTGAGTTCATAGGGGGCATATTGTACAAGGGCTTCTACCAAGGGGTAGAGTTGGGCAAAGACGTTCCAGTTGAGGCTACGGACACCCTCCACTATATTCACTTGGTTGGGCTTGCCTACTACAGGAAGAAAGTCTAACACATAGCGGGTGGTGGCATTCTGGTAAAAACTAAAGGTGATGCCCGATTCCTCAGTATTGAAGCCCAAGCGAACCAGAGGACTGGTATTATAGGGGGTACTGCTATAGGAAAAGTTCTTATACTGCTGATAAAGTCGGGTAAAGATAGCATTAGCAGCACAATTATCTTCGGAGAGGTTCAGCCAAAGCGAGCGTGCTGCAAAGTCATAGGGCAGTGTATAGCTTAGAGCTGCCTTATAGTTGCCATCAGGAGTGGAAAGCTCTTGGTTGTCCTCTGAAAGGTTTAGCTCTGAAAAGGTATATCCCTCTATGGGGGTAGGCTCATAGAGCTTTAGTCCGTTTTCGGTATAGGCATAGGCTACACGCTGGGAGCCTCCCTCCCAAGAGAAACTCAGCTGATGTAGGGTAGGGTGTAGAGTAAGGCTTACCTGCTTTTGGTTAATGGATATAGGGGCGATACCAACGCTCTTTAACAAAGCAGCCTTCTCGCGTATTTTCTCCAAATAGGTAGTCTTATCTCCCTCAAAGCGAGAGAGTGTAATAAGGTTATTGGATCGCTTGCCACGTAGGGAAAACACCCCGTCCTTATAGGACTGGATTTCAAACTGGTTATCTCCCTCCTTGCCATGAGGAAAGAGGAAGGAGGGTTCTACAAAGTAGTGCAATACCTTATTGTAAGTATCAAAGGAAAGGATTGCCTTCTCCCCGAAGAGGAGCGAGTAGTCGGAAGTCTCTTCAGTAGGGAGTTCTTCTGAGGCGGCCGTTACCTTGCCATGGGCGAAGGAGACTAAGACATTGTGCCCCCCATAGGCTTGTTTTTCGCCAGCGTAGAGGGTGAGCAGCCATTGGGGTGTTCCCTCAAGAGCGGCGGCATAGTCGGAAAGGGTCTGGTTAGTGCGCTGTACATAGCTGGCACCTTCTCCATAGACGGCTTCTTCTTTTTGGCTACAAGCGGCCAAGAGAAGCAGAGATGAAAGGAGTATATAGGATTGTTTTTTCATAAGTTACCATTCGTATTGGGTGAAATCTTTAGTTTGTAAGAGGGCATGTCGCCTATGGATCTCGGTGCGGAGGGCATCAAGGTCTATGTTCCACTCACCACGGAGGTAGTTCTTGACCATGGTGATTTTCTTGAGCAAAATCTCTTTACCTGTATAGGTAGCGGAGGTGTTGTTTTTGCCATCAGCTTTGGCGAGTTCCTCTTCCCAGATGTATCCCTTGCGGAGGATACCTCGCTTCCAAGTATTGTAAGCGGTATCGTCCAAGCCATCACCATCGGTATCATGGGCAGTGTCGGCGGCAGGACAGTTACATTGGTTCTTCTGGTAATAGATGATATAACGAGCGATGGTCTCCACGAAATCCTCATGGATATTGTCGCTGGCATAGGCGCTAATAAAGCCCGACTTGAGGTAGGTCTCGCCTGTCCAAGAGCGCGTCCAAGCACCACCCTTATAATCAGCTATAGAGAGCTTCTCAAATTCCTTAGGAACGATCTTGACTTGCTCCAAAAGGTGAGAGGACTCGTGATAGATAAGGCGTAGCACACGGTTGTCAATGTTCTTTATCTCGGTTGGGTCAGTGGTATTGGGATTTATATCATTCACCCCTAGCATCTCTATCTTTACTGCATTGGTAGCTAGGCCGTTATAAGCGGTACCCACATCAGAGAAAGCACGAGAGCCTATGAAAACCAGTTCCTTAGGGGAATAGTTTTGTAGGAAGCCCTTAGGAGTAAGCATTGTATAAGGCTCATAGTACATATACTTTAGGAAATTAGCCATTTGCAAGGCCTTCTCCGCAGAAGGCGGTGCCACATAGCGGAACATATTACGGCTGATATTGTTTTCAGAGAATCGGTATACGATATTTACATTGTATGGCTGGGTGAATTTCTCAATGATATATCGGTCGAGTTCTGTACGGTTCTTAACCTCCTCAGGGGAGGAGAGTTGTACCACGCTTTGAGAGGTATCGGGGGCGTCCTTGCTACAACCTATATAGGTGAGGGCAAGTAGGAGGGGGAGTAATCTTAATCGGTTCATAGGAGTTGAATTATCGGTCATTTTGTTGCATACCAGCCGCTACCACATCTACAGGGAGAGGGAGGGTGCGGCGCTTATCATCTTTGGAGAGTACGCTCTTGACGTAGGCGGTACCTTCGTTGTCGAGCTGGTGGCGGTGGATTTCTATACCATAGCGACGGATATCATACCAGCGCAAACCTTCGCCCAAGGTGAGCAAACGGCGACACTGCAAGAGGAAATGAAGTAGGTTCTCTTGGGTGCTATCTATCGCAAAATCAGGGTGAAGTCTTTTCTTTTGAGTGGCATGGCTAAGCAGCGTAGTGGTATCATAAGCATCGTAGGCCATGCGCTCATAGGCAGAGATGATCTCCTCTTGGGTAAATTGTGCTCCAGAGGTGAGGTAGTTCTTGGTAAAATAGCCTAAGTCAGCTACTGCCTCGGCGTATTTTCCTTGGAGGATACGTGCTTCAGCACGAACCAAAAGGGTCTCATCGGTGGAGAAAAGGACGATTTGCGAACGGTTATTTACGTAAGTGGGATATTTGGTATAAATATATTTGCTAATTTCGGTACGATAACGCTCAAAAGCCTTGTCCTTATAGTTGTTTTGCCACAAATTATGTTCGTCGCGGAAAGTTTCCCTTACTGAAAGGGCGGCACCATGGGTAAAGCGCGCCACTGAAGTTCCGTCAATATAAGCAGTGGCACTAGTATGAACAGCCGCAAGCATGAGGTTGGCCTCTACATCGTCGCGGGTGTATTCCTTAGCATGTGCATCTTCGCTGGAGAGTGCTTGGAAAGCCTCCCAGTTGCGCAGGGTGGTAGGTGTCTCTCCCAGTACAGCAGTGGCCATTTGCTCTGCTTTGTCCCACTTTTGGTAGTAGAGGAAGAAGCGAGCGGCAAAGGCCTGAGCTGCTTTTTTGTTGAAATGTAATTTGGGTACTTTGTAGTAACTATCGTTGATCAGCGGCAGTCCTTGAGTAAGGTCTTGTTCTATACGCTCATACACTTCGGCGACGGTGTTGCGAGGGCGCTCGGCTTGGAACTCATTGATAGGTTCGCTTATATAAGGTACGCCAAGGTCAGTGGTACTGGTTACGCTATTGTATTGTTTGCCAAAGAGATTGACCAAGACAAAGTGCGCATATGCACGTACCAAGAGTGCTTCTGCGCGTGCGGCTTGTAGGTCAGGGGTATTGCCTAAGCGGTCAATAGCCTCCAAAGCCACATTGGCATGGTAAATCATGGAATAGTTATCACTCCAGAGGTTGCGCAAGCCATCGCGGGCGCTATATTCGTGGAAATCGCGTTCCCAATAGGCCAATTCGCTAATAAAAGGAATAGTACGGCGGTTATTGGCGCCTATATCATCTATATTATCAGAGGAAAACTCGGTTACCACTGCTGTAGTACGGTTGGGATAGGCACTGACTAAGAATTTCTGTATCTTATCGGCACTATCCAGTTCCACACGGCTGTCGGGGTTCTTATCCAAGAACTTGTTGCACCCTACTAGGCAACATAACAGTAGGGCAAGTAGCGGTATATGATTTCTTTTCATAGGATTCGGTATTAAAGGGTTATAGACCTACACGTAGGCTGAAAGTCAGCTGTTTAGGATTTGGAATAAAAGAGTCTCCTGTGGAAAACTCAGGGTCAGCCCCATTGAGCTTCTTGTCAGCATAGAGCAAGAAGAGGTTGGTAGCTTGTAGTTTCATGCTCAATCGCTTGATTTTCATATCTTTGAGTAGATCTTTGTCAAACTCATACCCTAAGGAAATTTCTTTGAGACGAATGAAGTCTCCTTTGGCTATGCGGACATCAGAGTAATTGTAAGCGGTGTAGGCATAGTCCAAATTAGGCATGTTGTCTCTCTGGTAAGAGGAGGCAATGGCAGGCACTTGAGTAAGATGCTCATCGCCAGGTTGCATCCAGCGGTTGGTAAATTCCTTAGGTAAGGCCAAGGCATCATTGTCATAATTGGCCTTGAAGGCAGTAGGCAGGCGCAATACATTACCAAAAGAATAGGTAAGTAACACATTGAGCGATAATCCTTTGTAAGTAAATAGGTTGCCCAAGCTCCCCACATCGGTAGGTTTGGTAGTACCCGAATAGGAGAGGAAGTCAAGGTTGTCTCGCTGGTCAAAACGAATACCGTCAATAGTCGTATTGCCATTGGGGTCAGCAAAGGTAGGAAGCCCATCGCTGTTAAGGCCACGGAAGGGAATGGAGAAAATAGAGCTTACGGGGTATCCCTCCTTGGAGAAGCCGCTGCCACGCACCATATCGGATATGGAGGCATCCACATAGAGCTTGGTGATTTTGTTCTCATTCTTGGCATAGATAAAGGTTGTTGTCCAAGAAAAATCCTTGAGCTTGATATTTTGGGTTTGTAGGCTCAGATCTACCCCATAAGAGTGCATTTGTGCCACATTGCCCACCCTGAGGATACTGCCGCTAAGGCCTTGGGTAGGTACACGACCTATAAGATCATAGTTTTGGCGGGTATAGCCATCAACAGCTAAGCTGATACGATTCTTAAAAAAGCCCATCTGTACTCCCATGTTGAACTCTTGTTTTTTCTCATAGGTAAGGTCATAGCTGGCAGGATCGGCCACCTTGAGTGCTGTCTCACGGGTACGCTCATTGCTACGCCAAGGAATATCCCCCATGATCTTCACCAAGGAGGTAGGAGCAGAAGGACTTTCAGGAATCACCCCAAAAGAAGTCTTGAACGATAGCAAGGAGAGGGCGGTATTTTTAGGGAAGAAGGTCTCTTTGGTTACGTTCCAAGAGAAGGCAAGGTTCCAAGTAGGCATCCAGCGAATATAGCGGGAAGCACCGAACTTGTTGGTACCATCGTAACGAAAGATCCCCTCCAAGGTATAGCGGTCAAGGAAAGTATAGGCAGCATTGGAGAAAAAAGCCGCATTACGGGTAGTGGTACGGCTCACTGTATAGTAGTTAGGAGATTTGCTCTCTTGTATTTGCTTGAAAGCCTCATAAGAGAAATAAGAGATTTCGCCCAACTCATACATCAGTCCGAAGTTCTTACCCCAGTCCTTGCTGCGGTAGGTATCATTGGTTTCCATACCTGCTAAGAGCTGGAGCTTATGTTTGCCTTCGTCAAAGGCGTCCTTATAACTAAGGGTCGCACGGAAGTCTTTGCCAGAGAGGAGGCTTTCGCTTTTCTCGCGGATACCCCCTTCGGGTAGGACAGTACGCCTTACGTCAAAGTCGTCATAAGGGTCTTCGTATAGGTATTCGTTGTTTTTGATCATGTTTAGGTTATCAGCTGCACGATAAGCCCTTGCAATATTGGATTGCTCGGTTTGGTTTAGCTCGTGAGAGATACTTTGATACTTGATAGCCCCAAGAGCCGTAGCCTCTATCTTTGGGGTAATAAGCCAAGAGAGGCGTCCCTGTATCTTGATATCGCCTATATGGCTATCAGTATAATTGTTTTCCAGCTCCTCAAAGATATTCATAGGGGCATACCTATAGCGGTAAGCCACGGTAGGGTCAAGGGTACGGGAGGTGTTTAGGGCATAGGAATAAGGGTTAAGCTCCAGTTCGGAAGACACTTTTCCAGTGAGAGGATCTACACTACCAGGGGTGCGTCCTTGGCGGTAAGCACCATTGACAATCACATTGAAACTCACCTTTTGGCTGAGCTTGTAGTTGGCATTGAGATTTGCTGTATAGCGATCGCTGTGGCTAAACTTCATCCAACCTGGGTCGGAGAGTACGCTGATGGAGGCATAGTAAGACGCCTTATCGCTTCCTGTGGAGAGGCTCACCGCATGGTTCTGCATCACCCCTGCTTGAAAGAGCTTGGCAAACCAGTTGGTATTGCGATATTCAGCGGCTCTCAGATAAGCCGTCTTGGCCGCTTCAGTGTTGTCAAGACCGAAGTTTCCATCGGGGCCAGCGGTATTGAGCAGTTCGTACATACGAGCGATTTCCCCTTTGTAGCGACGGTTGGTAAGAGTCTCATAGGAGAAGTTGCCACGGCGTAGCATCTCCATATAGAAGTCCATTTGCTCCTGTGAGTTCATGATGTTGAAGTTGTCATAGGAGGGGATCATTCTAAAGGTAGATTCGTTGGTATAGGTGATATTGTTAGTGCCTTTAGTTCCCTTGCGGGTGGTAACTACCACCACTCCTGCCACGGCACGAGGGCCATAGATAGAGGTAACGGAAGCGTCCTTGAGCACCTTGAAGGAGGCGATATCATCGGAGGTGAGGCCACCGAGCGCCGAGGCAATGAGTAGCTTGGCATCGGAGGAGGAGAGCGCATCGGGGGAGAGTTCCACTCCGTCATCAAGGATGACACCATCTACTACCCATAGGGGCTTGCTCTCCCCATAGATAGACGAGGGACCGCGTACATTGGTACGAGCCACGGTACGCTCTTGAGGGGCGGGGGTAGCTTGGGTGTTAGCCTGAGAGGTTTCCATAACCACATCTAAGGAGTCGGAAGTCCTCAAGGGGAGAGCTACTTCGCGAAAACCTAAGGAGGAAAACACCAATGTAGCCCCATCCTGTGCCTTGAGGGTATAGTACCCCTCCGCATTGGTCTGTGTAGTAGTCTCAGGTGTGCCCTTGACAAAGACTACCACATTGGATATAGGTCGTCCTTGTGTATCTTTGACAGTTCCATGAATGGTACGTTCTTGAGCAAAGCCCTGAAGGCACCCCAAGAGCGTAAGTAGTAAGCAAATAGCAGTTCTCATTTGCATATCTCTCTATTTTTTCGGGTGACAAAGGTACGAAAAATAAATGGAATAAAAAAAGCTACCTTATTAAGGTAGCTTCTTTCTAAATAACTTTAAACTATAATAATATGATTAACCCAATTCAGAAGAATTATTTATAAAAAGTTGGTCTACAAGGACTCGAACCTTGAATAACAGAACCAAAATCTGCTGTGTTACCATTACACCATAGACCATCTCTCAATTGCGGTGCAAAGGTACAACTTTTTTTCAAACCTGCAAGTATTTGCCTTAAAAAAATAAAAAATTTTTTTTCTCTTTATTTTATTAGGTAGATACAATAAAAATGTGTAACTTCGCTCCGTTTTTCTAAAAAGATAAAAATGAACTTACAAAAGGACTTTCATAAGTATAATCTGATCATAGGCTGGGGGGTATTCCTCATAGCCTTACTTACCTATGGGCTTTCGGTGGAGCCTACCGTAAGTTTCTGGGACTGTGGAGAATACATAGCTACTTCGGCTAAGTTGGAAGTGGGGCACCCCCCTGGAGCACCTTTCTTCCAAATGGTAGGAGCTTTCTTTGCCTCTTTCTCACCTTCGCCAGAGAAGACTGCCCTTTTTGTGAATTTTATCTCGGTGTTCTCCAGCGCCTTTACCATACTATTCCTATATTTTATCATAGTCAATTTCGCTAAGAAGATTGCGCTTGCACAGAGAGAGAGCCTTTCCAATGGACAAGTAATTGCTTTGTATGGTAGTGGGGTAGTGGGCGCTTTGGCTTATACCTTCTCCGATAGCTTTTGGTTCAATGCCACCGAAGCGGAGGTGTATGCTATGGCGATGCTTTTCATGTCGGCCATGTTCTGGTTGGGGCTTAAATGGACAGATAACCTTGATTCCCCACGTGGAGATAAGTGGTTGTTACTCATAGCCCTTGTAGTGGGACTCTCCTTTGGGGTACACTTTATGGCGCTGCTTACCATTCCTGCCATAGGGATGCTCTACTTCTTCCAATCCCATTTTAAGAAGAATGTCAGGAACTTTATCTTGGCCAATGTGATTTCTATTTCCATATTGCTCTTGATTTTCAAGCTGATACTTCCTTATACCTTGGCCTTGTTTGGTCATACGGAGGTGTATTTTGTCAATAAGTTGGGCTTGCCATTCAATTCGGGTACTATCTTTACAGGAGTGTGGATTATAGGAGCTTTTGCTTTTACCCTATGGAGAGCACAGAAACACCAAAAACGCTTGTTGCAAACCGCAACCCTCTGTCTGCTCTTTGTTTTTGTAGGCTTTTCCTCTTGGCTGATGATCCCCATACGTGCCAATGCAGGTACAGTGATCAATGAGAACAGCCCTACCGATGCACGCTTGCTTTTGGCTTACTACAACTTGGAGCAATACCAGAAAACATACCTCTTCAAAGGGCCTATGTACTCAGATAGCTTTGCCATTCCTGAGGGCTATATAGATGAAAAGCCTAAGTATGAGCGCGATTACAAGGCACACAAATATATTATAGTAAATAACTACAAAGATGCTTTGGATGCGCCACACCCCGACCATATAGGGCTATTGCCCCGTATGTGGAGTGGTGAGCATGCGGCCAACTATATGAGCCTGACCAGTCCGCTAAAGTATAGAATCAGCCCTGAATATATAGGAAATGAAAAGGTGGAACAACTCAGCCGACAACTTCAGTCAGTCCTATATGCAGGTGATTATGAGCAATATGTGCAGCTGCTTCGTCGCTATCAAGGGGTATTTATTGTAGAGAAACCATCTTTTTGGGACAATCTGAGCTTTATGTTCTCCTACCAGTTTGATTATATGTATTTGCGCTATCTGCTATGGAACTTTGTGGGTCGTCAGGACGATATACAAGGGAAAATCAGCAATAATCATGGTAACTGGATTTCAGGGATTTCCTTTATAGATGAGTGGCATACAGGTTATCCGCAGGATCACCTCCCTTCCGATGCCCAAAATAACCGTGGGCGTAATACCTATTTCTTTTTGCCGCTGCTACTGGGCTTGGTGGGCTTGTTCTTCCAGTTTACTTCTAGCAAACGCCAGTGGTGGGTGGTCTTTGTGCTTTTCCTTTTTACAGGTTTGGCGCTAAAAGTGTATCTTAATGAGCGACCTTTTGAGCCACGAGAGAGAGATTATGCCTTGGTAGGTTCGTTCTTTACCTTTGCCATTTGGATAGGAATGGGGGTATATGCCCTTTATTCCCTATTGGAAGAGAAAATGACCTTCAAGGGCATGGCACCTGCGGTAGTATCGCTCTGCTTGCTTGTGGTTCCAGCTCGTATGCTGGCTGAGAACTGGGACGACCATGACCGCTCCAACCGCTATACAGCACGTGCCTTGGGCAAGAGTTATTTGGATTCCGTTTCCAAGGACAATGGGGCAATGATTTTCTCCATAGGGGACAATGACACCTTTGGAATGTGGTATATGCAGGAGGTGGAGCATTATCGCACCGATGTGAGGGTGATTAACACTTCCCTTTTGGGAACTGATTGGTATATAGACCAGATGAAGCACAAGGCTTATACCAGTGAACCTATTCCGTCCCAGCTGGTACATAGACAATATGCCTATGGAGTGCGCGATGTAATCTATTTTGATCAGAGAACGGACAAGATATGGCCTATAGCAGACTTTATGGCATGGGTGGGAAGTGATGATCCTAAGACTAAGAAGATTGTTGATCGCAATGGTGAGGCGCCTGACCTTGTCTATGCCAGCTATCCGACCAATAGAATCCGTATCCCTGTCAATAAAGAAAATGTCCTTAAGAGTGGTATTGTAAAACCTGAAGATGCCGATAAGATTGTGGATTATATAGACATCAAGCTTCCTTCGGTAGGTATGGGTAAGAACCGCCTGATGATGCTTGATATTTTGGCCAACAACGATTGGAAGCGTCCGATCTACTTTACAGGAGGTAGCTATAGTGATGAGGAATATATATGGATGCGCGATTACTTACAGCTTGATGGTATGGCCTACAAATTGGTACCTATCAAAACCCCTATTGACAAGGATAACCCTTATGATATGGGACGTATAGATGCCGACCTGATGTATAAGATCGTAAAGAGCTTTGACTGGGGTAATATGGACGATCCGAATATATACCATGACCCTGAAACCCGCCGCAACAGTATCGTCTTCCGTGGCAATCTTGCTCGCCTTACAGAGACCCTTTTGGCAGAAGATAAAATAGACAAGGCTAAGGATGTTATAGATATAGCTACCACGCGTATTCCTGTGGGACACTTGGGGTATTACTTTACCTTAGAGCCATTTATATCAGGCTATTATGCAGTGAAGGAGCCAGAGAAAGCCCGCAAGCTATTCCTTGAAGTAGCCAAGAAATACCAAGAGAAGATTGAGTACTATCTTACTTTCTCAGAAATCAACTTTATCAGGCTTTCTGATGAGATAGCTTATGACCTAAGGCGCTATCAGGCACTGCTCATTCCTATTATGGAGGATGAGGCTTTCTATAAGAAGGAATCGGCTACCTATAAGAAGTATATCAACCGCTTGAAGGAATTGGGCAGGTCTTATGGCTTTGCTACCGATGAAGAGGAAGCCTCAGAGCAGCCTAAAGAGGAAGTGCCACAAGCCGCCACTTCTGCTTCGGATACAGCTACTCAAGCAAAGTAGAGAGCCAAAGAGAAATAAGATTTTAAACAAAAGAGGCTTCTATTCAAAAAATAATTAGTACCTTTGCAGCGTAAAAGGTAAGCGAAAATAGCTCAGTTGGTAGAGCGCAACCTTCCCAAGGTTGAGGTCGCGG
>CAJZFM010000020.1 GCA_915070235.1 uncultured Capnocytophaga sp.
GAGCTGCCTAACAAGGATCTTAAAGTAACCTTTATCGTTCGTATAGAAGATGTTACCCAGCAAGTACTCAAGGAAACAGACCAACTCAATGAAGTAGAAAAAGCCCAGCGTATAGAACAGAATATCGCACAGGTAATTAAGGCTGCCCCCAAAGAGGCTTGGCAAGAGGGGAGTGTGAAGGCTTTCTATTATGGGAACCAATATATCCTCTTTATTACAGAGACTTTCAAGGATGTACGCTTAGTAGGGGCACCCCCTTCTTCTATTGGTAAGTTTGGTTCAGATACCGATAACTGGGTGTGGCCACGCCATACAGGGGATTTCTCTCTCTTTCGTGTCTATGCCGATAAGAACAACCACCCTGCGGAATACTCTTTAGACAATGTCCCCTATAGGCCTAAGCACTTTTTTCCTGTTTCTCTTAAAGGAGTGAAGGAGGGAGATTTCGTGATGGTCTTCGGCTATCCTGGTACTACCCAAGAGTATTTGCCAGCGGTAGCTGTGGAGCAGATCCAAAATGTGATCAACCCTGCCAGAATAGGCATTCGTGATGTAGCTCTAAAGGTGCAAGACGAATATATGCGTAAGGATCAGGCAATTAAGATCAAGTATGCAGCCAAGTTCGCCCGCGTGGCCAACTATTGGAAAAAATGGATAGGGGAGACTAAGGGACTAAAGAAGTCTGATGCCGTAGCTCTCAAAAAACAACAAGAGGAGAAATTTACCCAAATGTTGCAAAAGGCAAACAAACAAGCTCAGTATGGACAGCTGCTCCCTCAGTTTGCCACCCTTTACAAGGAGATAGAACCCTATAACTTGGCCTATAACCTCTATAGTGAGCTGATGTTCCGCAATGTAGATCTGCTTTCTAATGCCTTCCGCTTGCTACAACTCCAGCAAGTGCTGGAAAGCAAGGGCGAACAGTCCTTTGAGAGTAGAAAAGAAAACTTGCTCAAGACCTTCCAATCTGTTTTTAAGGACAATGACAAGCAGGTGGATAAGGCGGTATTTGAAAAAGTGATTGCTTTCTATGCAGCAAATATGCCTAAGCAGCTGCTTGTTGGTAGTTTGCAACAATTTGATGCAAAACAGCTTACAGAAAAGCTCTATACCGACTCCTTTGTAACCTCTTATGAGGGTATTGCCAAGGTGCTTGCCCTTCCTGCCGATGCATATAAGCAGGCCTTAAAGAATGATGAGGCAGTGCAGCTCGTCATGGAGCTTGCTCAGATGAATGATAGCCAAGTATATCCCGCATATCAGCGTTTGGATACTCAGATTCAGGCACTCCAACGTACCTATATGAAAGCTATTTTGGAGTTGTCCAAGCCTTCCGATAGGATTTTCCCTGATGCTAATAGTACCCTAAGAGTTACTTATGGAAAAGTGGCAGGCTATGTTCCCGCCGATGGGGTTACCTACAGTGCTACTACCACTTTGGATGGGGTAATGGAGAAGTATGTACCAGGGGATTATGAGTTTGACGTACCAGCACGCCTTCGTGAGCTATATGCCAAAAAGGATTACGGACGTTATGGAACAAAAGACGGAAAGATGCCGCTTTGTTTTCTTTCCACTTGCCATACGACAGGAGGGAATTCAGGTAGTCCCGCTATTGATGCTCATGGAAACCTTATCGGGTTAAACTTTGACCGTGTATGGGAAGGCACTATGAGTGATATTCACTATGATCCTAAGATTTGTCGTAATATTATGGTAGATATGCGCTATGTACTCTTTGTGATAGACAAGTATGCTGGTGCAGGTTATTTAGTAGATGAGATGAAACTCGTAAAATAGAGTTTTTTCATTATATTTGTTTATTTAATTGTTACTTTTTCGCCTTGAAATACCTTTGTTTAGTAGTAAATAGAAGATTTCAAGGCGATTTTTCTTAAATTCTGAAGACTTATGTTGGGTTTTGTATTCATTTTTGTCATTCTTATAGCATCGTTAGCTATACTTTTCTATGCAGGTGTTTATTTGTATAAGCGAAATGTCCCTTTTTGGCAGTATCCTATAGCGTTGTTGTATGTGTTATGGCTTTTGTTTTTCTTGTTTTTTGGTTCGCTTTTCTCTGCTGAATATACCGAAGCTATAGACCCTATAGATGATAACTATACCTTTATCTCAGGGCAGTATAGGCTTACTTTTCTAATCTTTTTTCTTTTGTATCATATAGCGCTTTGGACACTTTGGGTTCGTAAGGCCAAGTTGCCCCCACTGCCTTTGGTACTTTGTCTGTGCTTTCTCTATATAGGAATTGCTATCAATGTAGCGATTGCTAGCCAGCTCTTAGGGGAGAATCACCGCGAAGAAGAATTGGCTTCGTTTCCTATATTCAGTAGCTTGATAGCCATATTGGTTATAGGTCGTACCCTTATGGCCGTCAGGGAAGAACTCTCTGTTAAAACCTTTAAAAACCGCTGGCTCAATAAGCTCAATCTGCTCCTTTCTTCTCGCTTTACAGTGCTTACTTGGTCGGTTCTCTTGGTCTTTCCTATCTTTGTGCTTTTGACCCTTTTGCTGATGATTTTTGGGCAAGACTATGATTCTGTAATCAAAGGCTTTACTGAGACAACCGAATGGAAGTTTTCCCAACATGATCACCCTCCTTATTTAGATCATAGGGGACACTATCTCTGTACCGTGGCCGCTTGTGGCTCTCCGCGCATAGTCAAGCCATTGCGTTGGGGCAAGCGAGGGGGCAGGCCTATTATTGTAAATCGCCAGCTACAGATCGCCAACGCTTTTGAAGAGCTTATCGCTGATTTCTCCCCTAAGCTGCACCATTTCCTACGTACCAATTATGATAAGTATGGGTATAACCTTTCCCAAAAAATAAAGACTCCCGCAGCATCTAATATTACTTATCTGCTGATGAAGCCTTTAGAGTGGTTCTTCTTGCTTTGCTTATATACTTTCTGTCTCTCTCCTGAGCGAAAGATTGAAAGACAGTATCAGTTTTGAGTTTTTCACTTTATAAAACTTGCTATACCCTCTACCAATTCTCCAGAAATAGGTAGATCAGGATTTAGATAAGATTGCTGGTTTTCTTCCAATGTCTTTACTTTTTTTAGTACATGGTTCATACCTTCTATAAGAAGAAGTTGTGCCTTAGGCTGAGCTTCTTTAAGTAGTTGTGCCTCCTTATCCTCCACTTGCAAATCATTGGTACCCTGAACGATGAGGATAGGTATTTGTAGTTTAGCGATTTCTTTGGTAGGTTCATATTTGAACCAAGAAATCAAATAGGGTTGGACACTTTTCCTAAAGACAGGCGCCAGATAGGGAGAAATATTATCCACGAGTTCTCCTTTTCTTAACTGGCTAATGATTTTCTGGCTTTCCTCCTTGAGTTGTGGAGCATTTTTACCTATCTGTTCTTCTATCAGTGTAGCGCTGCTATTGCCTGCTCCTGAGATAGAAACAAACTTAGAGACTACTACCTTTTGAGCAACAAGAAGCCCTACCAGCGCTCCCTCAGAGTGTCCTATAAGAATGATTTTCTTATACTTATCCTTAAAGTGATTTATAACCAAAAGCGCATCATTCACCTCATCTTCAAAGGTCATTTTCTCTTCCTGTACAGTTGCTTTATTTATTTGAGCAATAACACGTTTGTCATAACGAAAAGTTGCAATACCCTTTTGAGCCAATCCTTCAGCAAGATATTTTAGAGAATTATTCTTGAGTTGAGCTTGATTCCCATCGCGGTCAGTAGGTCCCGAACCTGCTATCAATATCGCCAAAGGAGGCTGATTTCCTCCTTTAGGAGAGAGTAAAGTACCCTGCACTTCTGGGTCTATAGTCACTTGCAGACTATCATAATTTTTCTCTTGAGAGAAAGCCTCTAAAGAGATGAAAAATAATAAGATAAACCATTTCATGATATATGTATTTTTAGATTATTCTTTACTTTTCGCTCCCTTAAGAAAGAAGACGATCATACAGAGAAGCAGTAGCCAGATATAAAAACTCTGAGCAATCATGCTACTATAATTGACATCGGTGCCTAAGAGCTTGATAAGTAAGAGTACCTGTGCCCCGTAGGGAATAATTCCTTGTACAACACAGGAGGAAATATCCAAGATAGAAGCTGTTTGTATAGGAGAAATCTTATATTCCTCACTGATTTTCTTCGCTACAGGGGCGCTAATGACAATCGCTACAGTGTTGTTGGCTACAGCTGCATCAATTAGGGCAACTAAGAAACCAATACCGAAGAAAGCACGCCCTTTGGTGTTGATAAACTTTCCTGTCTTTTGGGTTAGGAACGAAATGCCTCCCTCTCTTTCTATCAGATAGGCCAAACCACCCGTAAAAAGGAATACTAAGAAGATGTCGTTCATAGAGGCAAAACCATCAAAGACTGTCTTACAATAGCCTAAGAGGTCAAAACTACCATACCAAAAGCCTAAAAGCCCCGAAATGAGGGTACCAATAAGGAAAGTAACATATACATTGAGCCCCGCAATAGCCAAAACAATCACGGTGATATAAGGGAGTAAATTCACCCATTGGATAGGCGCATCTCCCTGACTGAGCGAATGCCCACTGGGGTGAATAGAAACACCTATAATAATGAGTGTCAATACTGTAAGTACAGAAGCAGGCAAGGCTATTTTCCCATTCATACGAAACTTATCCTTCATCTCACAGCCCTGTGATTGGGTAGCGGCGATGGTTGTATCGGAGATAAAAGAGAGATTGTCGCCAAACATAGCTCCTCCTAAGAGCGAACCTGCAATAAGCTCCACATTCACATTGGGTAAGCTCACAAAGCCCGCTGCAATAGGAGCCAAACTCACTACTGCTCCCACCGAAGTACCAGAGGCAAAAGAAAGGAAAGAGGCAATGGCAAAGACCCCCGCATACAGGTATTGCAATGAAAGGTAGTTCTTGGTGATTTCCACAAAGGTATCGGTAGCACCTATGCTCTTGGTAACCACACTGAAGGCTCCTGAGAACAAAGCAATTAGGCACATCATCAAGATGCTTGGATTGCCACAACCTCGGATAAAGCCATTGACATTCTCATTGATACCATTGCGATGAAAGATAAAGAAAGCCGTAACAATTCCTATCAACACTGCAATAGGTGCAGGAAACTCATAGAAACTACCATACTGCACACCGCTCCATAAGAAGATCGCTACAAAGATGATCAGGGGCAGAAGGGCGATACCATTTGCTTTTTTTGGTTCTAAAGACATCGTAAAAAGATTTTATAGAATAAAGTGCAAAGGTAGAAAAAATAATTAGAACATAACGCAAATTTGCGAATTATTTTTTAAGTGGTAGTAATAAATCGCTTTCCGTTTCTATGGGAGTATCTGTATATTCGAGTCTCCAGCCCATGGAGTGGGTGAGAATTAGCAGTTTGGAGAGTTCTGTAAGGAGGCGATTTTGAGCATTGCTACGAAAGGAAGATTGGTCTATCTTTTTGGTAATAAGGTCGGTAACGCGCTTTTGGATCTTGTTATGGTCTTCGGCAGTAAAGGGGTTAAAGGAACTTTCCTCTAAGTTGTAGTATTGTACCTTAGGATATATCTTGAGTTCTGCCTCAGGTATATACAAAAGGCGTACTACCTTGTTGGCCTCATCTATCTCATAACGAAGCTGGTGTAGGTCATAGGCGATTGTAGCCTCGGCATTGACCACTACGAGTGCTTTTTTGTCAAAAGATACCCAGTTGTTAAAGTATTTCTTAGCATCTTGGTAGGTCATTACCTCCGAAAAATAGCCTTCGGTAACTACCAATTTGCCTACGTTTTTGATTTCTTGAGCAATGAGAGCACTATTTTCAGTAAGCACACTTTCGTCCTTTTCCTTTTTAAAGAAATATTGTAGTACAAACACAGCAATAATGCCTATTATCAAGCCTAATAATAGTTTTTTCATGGGTTATAATCGGTTAGAGAGCTATGGGGTGAGGAATGCTAAAAGCTAAGTTCTCATTGTCGGGTATATTCTCTATTTTTTCTCGTATGAGAAGTTCTGAGGCTCGCTGGCTAGTATCTTTGATACAAGCAAGCATAGCCTCCGCCCAAGCGTCAGGATCTTGTTCACGGAGCTTATCTGTCTCTTGTTGTATATGGATTCTCTCCTCATCCGTTTTGGCATCTCGGAATTGGTCTCTAAGGGCTTTTATTTTTTCAAACATAATTCTTCGTATTAGGGAAAGACTTATCTACTAAGGGCTTTCATAGCGTTGATAATTGCTTTTATTTCTTTATCTACTATCTTTTTATAATGAGGTCTTGTTTTGGTAAGTTCGTTGTAATTGTTCAGATAATATAACAATTCCTCTCCTAATCTTCTAAGTTCATCACTCTGAGCATCTTCTATCTTTTTGTCTTTATCCATAAGACTCCTTTATTTAGCGAAACAAAAATAATAATAAATTTGCAGATATACAAGCTCTCTTGTTTCTTTTTGGAGTAAAAGTGTGAAAAGAAGAATTAGTAATATGTCTTTTCGATATGACCACAAAAAATGTGCCAATATATCAGTCAGCACAATTTGTCACGTGTCATATGTCATTGGTTGTGAATCTTCGCCTCTACCATTTTTATCTTCTGCTGAAGACTTGTGAGAAACTTTTGGTGTTTTTCCCCTTCGGGGTTAAAAGGACGATGCGCCAAAGCTCGCTGGATAGCTGCTACTTCCTGCATAAGAGACTGAGCGGAGGGTGTAAAGAATGTCTCAGTGAAGCGTTCCCATACATACTGTACTGCCTGCTCGGTGGGGTGGAGCATATCCTCTTTGTAGAAACGATAATCCCGAAGCTCGTCCATCAGAATCTCATAAGAGGGGAAGTAAAAGAGACCTTCCACCTTCTTGGGGGAGCCTGTCCCCAAAAGCTCATGGATTGCACAGATAAGTAGAGACTTACTAAGCAGATTCTCCTGTGCTCCGTCTTTGAGATGTCGTACAGGGGAGACGGTAAAAATGACCTTGATATTTGGCTGTTGCTCCCGAACCAACTCTACAATGTGCTCTAAAGAAGCCTTTATCACAGGCAAAGAGAGTAACTGTTTCTTAAAAAGCGTTTGGGGCTGTTTGTGACAATTGGCCACTATATTCCCAGAGGGTAAGTGTTCATACACCCAAGCCGTTCCTAAGGTAACTACCAAAAAAGAAGTCTTAGTAAGCGCCTTTTGTAGGGAGGCAATCTGCTGATTGAGTTGGTCTAAGAGGGAGGGGAGTGAGGTATTAGCCCATTGGGAATGCAAGTCAAAGGACAGCCATAGGTCGTCCTGTAGGAAGAAATCGGCCTTAGTAAAGGGTTGCCCAAGACAAGTTCGCTCTAGGCTGCGCTCAATTGCCAAGGGGTGAAAGAGCGTACCAAAAGGGTGTGCAAAAGACGGCAATTTGTAATAGTCAAACTTTTCTTGTAGATGTGCCGCGAAACACGAACCCATACTCACCACAGGGGTTGTATAGGAGAGTTGATTCTCTTCTGCTATCGGAGGAATAGATATTTTAGTGATGAGCTCCATGATGCAAATTTACCAATGAGTTAATGAATTGATTAGTATAGACAAGAGGCCATCTAAAAGGACGGCCTCTTGTGTTGGGTAAGAACTTTATGTGTTAAGGGCGAGTAGCAAATATGAGTCGTTTTCCTCGGCTATCTCCTGAAGCCTCCATGTTCTTAAGGGCTTCAATATAATTTAGGTTAAGCCCCTTATAGGTATTAGGATAGTTAAGTCTTTCGGGAATACCTGTTACATCGGTTGCTGAAGGGTCCTTTAAAAAGACATAGTAAGAAGGATTGGAAGCAGGGAGATTGGCTCTTACACGTTCCCCTACATTTATCAAAGTCTTAGGATAGCCTGTGCGACGATATTCAGCCCATGCCTCATCGGGGTTCATATATAGGGAAATATACTTTTGGGTGAGTACACGTTCCTTTTTAGCTTCTTCTGTAAGGCTACTTATGTCAGCAATAGTGTAACCTGCTTTTCTTGTTGAGCTTACACCCCATCTGTCGAAAGAAGCCTCTACCGCTTTCTTATACATATCATTATCCCAATCCCTGATTTCAGAGAGAATAAAGTATACTTCTGAGTAATCCATTAGGACAATAGGAGCAGTAGCTTTTAGTACCTCTTGGGAGAAAAGAGAAACTTCTTCTCCAGCTTTGTATTGGTTGGCAGCTTCGCTACCTTCTTGCATACCATAAGGCATACCTACATAGGCAAGGGTATCAATATCAGCAGATTCATCAATCGTATATCCACTATTTATAGTCCATTTGTCGGTTCCTTTGGGGGCAAAGTATTTTTCCATACGAGGATCCACTCCAAAATTGAGGCCTCTAGTATTAGCCTTCTTATTTGTTCCTGAAAGGAGTTTTATAAAGTTGGATGATGGCAGGTAATCTACACGGTTTCCTACGAAATAATCGTAATACATAGGGGCAGGATAGGTGTAATTATTCTCAGAGATCAGTTCTGCACTCTTAAAAGAAGTATCTAAGAGTTCATCGTCATGTCCTTGTTTATAGTAAGTGATAATAGCTCTTACTTTTTCAGCCAAAGGAGCCCCCAAGGCAGCATCTGTAGCTCCTTTGAGGTGATTGGCAATACGCAAGCGTAATGAATTGGCAAACTTTTTCAAGTTGGTAGGGGTGCCAAAAATCACATCTCCTGAAGAAAATACAAAGGTATCGTTTTCTATCTGTGCAGTAGCCGCTTCTAATTCCTTGAGAATGTCTAAATAGACATCCTTTTGTGGGGCAAATACAGGGGTTACATACTTATCGGTCTGTAAGGCTTGGAACTTAGGATTGTCCGGATCTCCGTAGGAATAATAAGGTATATCCCCAAAAGCTTGTACTCCAAGGCTAAAGACATAAGCGAGCATAATACGGGCTGCTGCTATTTGGTTGTTGTTCTTTCCATAGACGGAAACCAAATCTTTTGTTTCAGGATTGGTGTTTAGGTTGATAATCTCTTTGTATCCTATACCACGTCCATACATTTGGTAATAAATGGTACTTCCTCCGTCAGGGTTAAACAAGTAGCGGCTTTCCTTGGTATAGATAGGTTGGGAGGCATATTGCATCCAGGTAAGAGATTGCTTCCCCATATTGTCATATCCTCTGAGATTATACATAAGTGCTTGATTATTACCATTGAACAAAGCATAGGTAAGATAATCTTCTGGCACATTCGGATTCTTGTTAATCTCCTCAAAATCCTTGGTACAACTTCCTAATAGGAGAGTTGTACCTAATATGGCAGTTATTATATTTTTTTTCATTGTTAGGCTAATTTAATTTGTTTATAATTTTAATCCTACACTAAGGGTAAAACTTCTAGTAGTAGGCAAGGAAGAGTTCCCCATACCTTGGTTATAGATAGCACTTTCTGGATCCATACCGTCCCATGCCAAGGCGCCTGTCCAGAGGTTGTAACCTGAAAGGGTAAAGTTCAAGCCTTTGATATGTTTGGTTTCAGGTAGTGGTACTTCATAAGAGAGAGATACACTGCGAAGTTTTAGGAAAGTAGCATCAAATATAGCTTGCGCGTCTATTCCTTTGTAGAAAGTACTACCATATTCCTTAGGGCTAATCGCTTTGGTATTCTTTACTCCTGTAGATGTGATAGTGCCGTCACTTTCTACACGAGCAACAACTCCGTCAAGCACTACCCCTTTTTGTCCATTAGGTCCATTGGTATCACGCTCTCTCATACCATTGGCCACAGTTTCTCGTATAGTACCTGCGTACATACCCAAGGCGTAAGCTCCTGCATAGTAGCTTCCTCCGTGTTGGTAGTCAAAGGTAAAGGAAAGGCTTAAGTTTCCATAAGTAAAGGTGTTGGTAAGACCTGTGGTGAATTCGGGATTGATGTTGCCCAAAACTTCTTTGTCTTTTGAACGAAGATAGAATCCATTCTCATCAACCAAGCGGTTTCCTGCATCATCATATACATAATTACCACCATACATTTCACCGAAAGGACGACCTTCTATGGCGTATAACTCTACGTTTCCATAGTAATCCCAAGTAACTTTGTAACGGCTCAAACCTGGGGCTAACTTGATGAGTTTGTTTCTGTTTCTAGAGATATTCCAATCCAAATACCAAGCAAATTTGTCGGTTTGTATAGGAGTTGCAGAAAGGGTAACTTCAAATCCCTTATTGGACATTTCCCCGCTGTTTACCTTCTTGTAAGTATATCCGTTGGAGGCATCCACAGGCATGGAGAGGATAAGGTCTTTGGAGAGAATGTCATAGTAAGAGAAGCCTAAAGAGAGACGGCTGTTAAAGAACTGAAGGTCAATACCCGCTTCTTTGGTTTCCTTAATTTCAGGACGGAGATCTGGATTTTTCTTCTCGGTAGGAACTAAATAGTATTGAGATCCTCTAAAAGACTGATAAACATCTGGATAGGTCTTAAGGACATAGGCAGACGCATCGTTTCCTACTTGTGCCCAGCCAGCTCTGAGCTTACCATAGTTAAACCAAGAAGGTAAGTTCTTGAAAGAATTGGTGAATACATAAGAGAAAGTTACTGAAGGGTAGAAGATAGGTACTGATACGGTAGAGAACCAGTCATTACGGCCTGTAACTTCTACGAAAGCAGTACCTTTGTAGCCGAAAGAAGCCATACCATATACACTATTGGTACGTGTCCATGAGGAGTAAGTATATCCTCTTGGTCTTTCCTTACTATTGTCAACAGAATAAAAGTCAGGAACAATAAGCCCTCCCTGAGTAGCAGCTCCAGCATAGGCATATTTGTTTTGGGCGCGTGAAAGACCTATAAATCCTGTCAAAGAAAAGTTTTCCCCAAGATTTGGATTATAGTGCAGACGTGTTTCATAGTTGAAAGCGGCATTCTCATACATATATCTTTGGTATTGAGAAGTATAGTGAGAGCCTACAGCTGTTCTTGATTCAGTCATAAGAGAGTAGATATCACCATACATCTTTCCTACCAAGAAAAGGTTGTCGGTGAAGTTGTAAGTAAGCCCAATATTACCGAAAAAGCGATGACGCTTATCGTTTTGGGTGATTTCGTTGAGCATCCAATAGAGGTTATCAGCGAAGTTAGGCTTAGGATCTTCCCAACTAATTCTATTCCAAGTGCGTTGGGAGCCATCAGGAGCCTTATAGAAGCGTTCTAAGTTTCTCATATCCAATTGGCGCTGGGTATATCCGTAGAGTACGGTTGAGAAGCCACCATTATCATTGGCATCGGCATAGGTATAGTTCGGATTGTCACGTGTAGTGATGGAATAGTTTAGACCACCTTCTGCTTTGAGCTTGCTTGATAGATCAGAAGTAAAGCTAAAGGCTAAGTTACTACGATCAAGCTGGGTAGTAGGTACGATTCCTGAGGTAGAGGTGTTCCCCAAGGAGAAACGTAAGTTGGTTCCCGATACAGAGCGTGTAACAGAGAAAGAGTTATTAGTAGTAACCCCTGTACGGAAGAACTGATCTATGTCATGCTTAGGAGCTTGCCAAGGTACAGGTTTTAAGTAGTACTCATTGAGATATTTTTGATCAAAAGCATACCAAGGTAGGTAAGGTGTGCCATCGTATTTAGGTCCCCAGCTTTCGTCAACATCGTATTGGGGAAGGTTATAGGTAGTACCATTGATATTCTGTTTGACAAAGTCCAAGCTGGAACCTCCTCCATATTCGTTTTGTAATTTAGGAGCAATGTAAGCGTTCTCAAAACTCACCGAAGAGCTGATGTCAATATTGGTTTTTCCTCCTTTACCCGATTTGGTAGTATAGAGAATCACCCCATTCCCTCCACGGCTTCCGTAGAGAGCGGTAGCAGCCCCTCCTGTAAGTACTGTTACGGACTCTATATCGTCCTTGTTGATCTCGGAAGAAACATCACCGTATTTGCTACCTATATCTACCATAGGAACCCCATCAATTACGATGAGTGGTTGGCTACTTCCTGTAACACTACCCTTACCACGGAGTTCCATCTTAGATCCTTGCATTCCTCCTGCAGAGGCAGCGGTAAGTCCTGCGGTTTTTCCTTTGAGGTCTTCCCCCCCTTCCAGTGTAGTGTCGGTATAGCCTGTAGCATTGGCATCACGCTCTACCCCAAGGGCACCTACCTTTTTGGCATCTTCGGTAAGGAGTGCGAGCACTACATCAATAGTTGTTTCAAGGCCTACTTTCCTCTCTACATTTTGATAACCCTGAGCGGCGAATTGTAGGGTTTCGTCTTCTTGTGCCTCAATGGCATACATACCCTCAGTGTTTGTTGTTGCATTGCGGCTGGTACCTACTACAAGTACGGTGGCACCCGCCACGGGTTTTCCTGTACTGTCCTTTACGCTCCCTGTAATGGTCTGTTGTGCAAAGGTAAGCGTAGAGGAGAGCAAGAATACCCATAAGAATAATTTTTTTAAGTTCATATCTCTTTATGAATTTCAATTAGCGCCCAAAGGTACGTCTTTTTTTCTGGATTAGCAAGGAAAAATGAGTGTTTTTTTGTCTGATTTGCGTTAAATTCATCTTTTTATTCCTGTGACACACATAATCAGGTCTTTTGTTTTTTTAGTGGAAATAAAGAGGCTTTTCTCTTGTTTTTAAGAAAAGTAAAGATAATCTCAATAGTAGAAAATTTATGGTATAGTCCAATTCATTAGGATACAATAAATTGCGTCTTAGAAAGTTAGTAAATAGTGTTTTCCAAATAAATTTTTATAGTATCAAAGATGCTGCCTATTGACAAATAATTAACCCTTGTTGAAAACTCGGTTAATAACTTATCCTATTGGGGGGGAAAGCCCTCTTTTTTCTCCTTAACTTTGCCTTACCACAAAAAAAGATATGTATATGATTTATTATGCTGACCTACAAATAGTTCTACAGGAAGTGCCTGGACAAATCAGCTTATGTGTGAGTGTAACTGGCTGTCCGCTGCGCTGCAAAGGGTGTCATTCGCCCTTCCTGTGGAAAAAGGGCACAGGAACTCCGCTGACCGATGAGGTCTTTATCACTACCCTTGAGCGCTATAAGGATATGATTTCCTGTGTGCTCTTTATGGGAGGCGAATGGGAAGAGGAGGCACTTATCCACAAACTACAAATTGCCCGCGCCTATGGACTACATACCTGCCTCTATACAGGACTTACAGAAGAGAAGGTACCTACAGCTATCAAACAAGAACTTACTTGGCTTAAGGCAGGCCCTTGGATAGAAGCCTTAGGAGGCCTATCCGAACCTACAACCAACCAGCGCTTTATAGAGGTAAGCACTGGGAGAATACTCAATGAAATATTTCATCATTAGTAATCAGAGGGCAGAAGACAGAAGTCAGAAGTCAGAAGACAGAAAGCAGTAGTCAGTAATCGGTCTGACAACTAACCACTAACCACTGACAACTAACAACTTATAAATCAAATTACTATGATTCGACTTACACAAAATCAAATCCAGCAGAAAATTGAGTTTATAAATCAATATCTGCATGCGGAAAATGCCGCTACCGCCTCTCAGGTAGATGCTAATGCGAATGTGACAAGCAAGAATATCGCTACCATGGAGGCAGAAATCAACAAGGATATTAATATCCAAATCAACCGCGAACTGGTACGTCGCAAGATTGCCGAGCTTTTCGGGGAGGAACTTGCTGGGGAATACATTCGCCAGATAGAGGCACATGAGATCTATGTGCATGATGAGACTTCTCTGAAGCCTTATTGCGTGTCTATCAGTATGTATCCTTTCCTCTTGGACGGGCTGATAAAGCTCGGAGGGGAGAGTCGTGCCCCTAAGCACTTGGAGAGCTTCTGTGGGGAGTTTGTCAATCTGGTCTTTGCCATTAGCTCCCAGTTTGCAGGGGCTTTGGCTACGGTGGAGTTTCTGCTTTATTTTGACCACTTTGCGACCAAGGATTATGGAGAGGACTATTTGGAAACACACTCCAAGGAGATAGAGAACCATCTTCAGCATGTGGTCTATGCCATTAACCAGCCTGCGGCAGCCCGTGGCTACCAGTCTGTTTTTTGGAATATCTCCCTCTATGATGAGCCTTACTTTGATAGCATGTTTGGTGAATTTGTTTTTCCTGATATGAGCCGCCCGAGCTATGATAGGCTCTTCAAGTTACAACACTTCTTCCTCAAGTGGTTCAATGCCGAACGCCTTAAAGCGATCCTCACTTTTCCTGTGGTAACAGCAGCTATGCTTACGGCTAAGGGTAAGCCTGTGGATCAAGATTTTGCCAATATGTGCGCTGGGGAACTCAGCGAGGGTAACTCCTTCTTTGTCTATCAGTCCGAGAGTGCCGATAGCTTGGCTTCCTGCTGTCGCTTGCGCAATGAGATTTCCGACCATACCTTTAGCTATTCCTTAGGGGCAGGGGGCGTGGCCACGGGGTCTATCAATGTGATTACGCTAAATATGAACCGCCTCATTCAGCAAAAACGCAACCTTGCCGAGGAGGTGCGCAAAATACATAAGTACCAAGTGGCGTTTCGCAAACTTATAGAGGAGTACAAAAACGCAGGACTGCTACCGGTCTATGATGCGGGCTTTATCTCCCTTGACAAGCAGTTCTTGACAATTGGTATTAATGGTATGGTGGAGGCCGCCGAATACTTAGATATTGCCCCTACCAACAATGAACAGTATAAGGAGTTTGTTCGCCACCATCTCAAGATTATCTATGATGAAAACCGCAAGGCGCGTGAGATGTATGGTTATATGTTCAATACCGAGTTTGTCCCTGCGGAAAACTTAGGGGTGAAGAATGCCCTTTGGGACAAGAAATCGGGCTTGTTCTCTCCACGTGAGTGCTATAATTCCTATTTCTATGCAGTGGAAGATGACCATATAAATGTCCTTGACAAGATTATCCTCCACGGCAAGGAGTTTATAGAGTACTTAGACGGAGGTTCCGCTCTACACCTCAATTTGGAAGAGACGCCCAACAAAGAGGGTTTCCTCAAGCTGCTCAATGCAACGGCTTTGGCAGGTTGTAACTATTTCTGTTTCAACATTCGTATTACAATCTGTAATGAATGCAACCATATAGATAAGCGTACGCTCTTTGAGTGCCCTGAGTGCCACAGCGAGAATGTGGATCACGCCACTCGTGTGATTGGCTATCTAAAACGAGTGTCCTGCTTTAGTACCGCAAGGCAGAAGGAACACAAGCTCAGACACTACCACCTTTCTACAAGTAAAAGGTAAA
>CAJZFM010000021.1 GCA_915070235.1 uncultured Capnocytophaga sp.
AGAGCCAATGCCTAAGCCAGCACCGACTCCAGAGCCACCCCCTGAGCCTACGCCGACTCCAGAGCCAACGCCCAAGCCAGCACCGACTCCAGAGCCAACGCCTAAACCAGCACCGACTCCAGAGCCTATACCTACCCCTGACGTTGTACCACAAGAGGTAGTGGTATATAATGGAGTTTCTGTAGAGGGGGGAGGAGAAAACTATTTTAAAGTAGAAAATACGGATCCTAATACCCCTATAGAGTTGCTTATCTTTAACGAAATGGGCTTAGTAGTCTATGAAAGTGCTCATTATCAGGACAACGGAGAACTATTCCGAAGCTATGCCAATGTAAGTGGCGTAATAGGAAGAGGCCAACGTCTTCCCTCAGGAACTTATTTCTATATAATGAACTATACCCTCCATGGGGAAAAACAGCTAAAGAAAGGATTCCTTTATGTAAAGTAAAGAGTAAAAGGTAAAAAGTAAAAACACCTATGGTCTTTACTTTTTACCTTTTTATCTTTTACTATATTGATTATCGCCACATCATACCACTGAAGTAAGAGGGTACTCCATGTATGCCTCCTTCTTGGCGGAGCACAATGAAACCACTTTTGTCGTTTTCGAGGTCATAGAGTTTGCCATCATCACGAATGACAAACACATAGCCATAGCCGTCACCTGTTACATGTACCCCTCCGTAGCTGGGTTGCAAGGGATCATAGTCTGTCCAACCACGACCAACGGTTGGAGCCCCTACCAGAGCAATATACTTGCCATCGGGGGAGAATACAGGATGATATTCACCATCGGCCTTATCAGACCCTGTGAGCTGGGAAGTGGTTACTTGATGTAGGTCGCTGCCGTCTATATTCTGTACCCAAAGATGTTTTTTATAACGAAAAGCCACACGAGTACCCTGAGGATTTACCGTTACCCCGCTGGCACCCCTACCTTCATTGAGTGTGAGTACATTTTCTATACGATCTCCAAATCCCTCCTTCCAGCGATAAAGTACACCCCTAACCGCACTATACATCTCATTGTTTTCTGTCCATACAGGAGGACTTTGGTAATCCAAATCATCTATGGTAAATCTCTCAGTGAAGTCAGCAACGAGCTTACCAGTCTCTGTATTGAGCACGAAGGCAGCACGTTCTTCCGAATGTTTGCTATCTACAGCTATATATTTTTTGTTAGGAGAAAGTCGGATAATACATTCTCTGTAGAACTCTTTGGTAGGGTGAGTCCAAGTGAAAGAAAAGATATTGCCCGTTTGTGGCACTTCTTTATAGGAAAATTGTGCATTTTTGCCGTCCCAAGGGCGGAGTAGGAAGGTCTGTGTATCTTGTACTACTCCTACCGACAAAGGAACAATACCTACTGAAATCGCTATTTCGCTACTTCCGTAGGTGATATCGCACCCTGTGATACCTGCTCCATTCATGGTCTTGATAACCTTGCTGAGCTTTCCATTGGAGAAGTTATAGGACTGAATGCCGTCGGTAGCGAAATCCACATAGAGCGTACCAGGGAGGAAAGCTGCATTGCCGCCTCCACCTCCTTCTTTGGAGCAGGAGCAGACTAATATTGTTGTGGCTACAAGTGCCAAAAAAATAAGTTTTTTCATGATAGAAAGGAATTAAGGTTTAACAAAGTTATCTCCAAATGACACTTCCACTGGAAAAGATAGGCGTATCTCCGTCCTTAGGATAGAAAGTGTTGCCGTCGTTTTCCTTGTCCAAGTTGTGGAGGGTACCATCATTGCTAACAAGAATCAGTATATCGGATAGGCTAAGAGTACCACCAAGTCGCATCCAGTTGGGTGTGAATGAAGCGCGTGCTTGTCCTAAAAGGGCAATATACTTGCCATCAGGCGAAAAGGTAGGGTTAGATTCTCCTCCCGAATAGAGGGCACTGGGGGCGGTGGTCATCTCTACATCGCTGGTGGTTACTTGGGACGCTTTCTTTTGGAGAAGGTCATATACCCAAATATGTTTGTCTTCACGACGAAAAGCCAGTTGTGTTCCTTGGGGATTTATGGTTATATGAAAAAAATTAAAAGGAAGACGTGTTAGCTCCTCAATAGCCCAATTCTTTGCCTCACTGGCTCTAAAGATGATGTTTTCTACGCCCATCACTAAGGAATTATCGGCAGTCCACCCGATGATAAAGACCTCACTAGGGCGGTAGTTTTCAAGAGCAAAGCTATCCACTTCCGCTCCTGTCTCACGGTTGATGATCGTTACAGGGTGGTCAGTGGCACCTGTTACTGATTTGGAGTCAATCGCAATGTATTTTTCATTAGGAGAGAGGAAGCATCCTGCTCTTCTTCCTTGTGCAATCTCAGTATAGTTATAGTGGCAAGTGGAGATATTCTGTAGGGTAACTTCTTCACGGGTGGCGAGTACCTCTTTGCTCAAAGAAGGGAGCGGACGGTAAGAAAAAGTGAGCCAATGTCCTCCATAATCACTGAATGAAAGGCGTTCGTAGCCAGCTAAGATACGTTTGTTATCCCATGAGATGTCTATTTTTCCTAAAGCGTCAGTAGTACCAAAACGCTCTATATAGCGGGACTGCTGAAGGTTATAGGCATTATACTCACCGCCAAAAGCAAAGTAAAGCGTACTTCCTGTAACGCCCAGTGAACCTGTACCTCCACTACTTTTGTCCTCCTCTTTGGAGCAGGCACAGAAGAGTAAAACAGAGGTAATGAGCGTTGAAAAGATAAGTTTTTTCATGATCATTAAGTATTACAAATTCATATGCGGCACAAAAGTATAAAATATAATCTCTTAATAATCAATGATTAACAATAGTTTAGCAGTGCAAGAATGAAGGACTATAGAGTTTAAGAAATAAAGAGTTAAGGTGATAAAGAATTTCAGCTAAAACCCTATAATTCTTATCTCTCTCTAAATGAGGGAGTAGGTTATTTCTTAGGTTTTTTCTTGTAGGTATTGGCAATCATTTCTTCTTCTGAAACAAAGAATTAAAGATTAAATTTTTCTCTCAAATGCTGTGATATATTACCATTAATTTCATCAGAAAGTACCATACTAAGTGCATAATCATCAGGAGTCATACGGTATTTTTTAGCAGCTTCTACAATTTCAGCTGGGGTCATTTTGAGTTTTTCAGCAGCTTCCAAAACCTCTTGGGAAAAAGCAGTTTTTTTAAGTCCTGTTTTAGCTTTTGTTTTGGTAGGGGCTTTCTTAGTAGATTCGTCTGTAACAGTAACAAAATCAAATGTTTTTATATACTGTATAAGATTTTTTGCAATGTTGCTGTTACTGTCTATTGTGATTATGTAAGCCATAAGATTCTTATTTTGAGTACAAAGGTACAAATTATTCTTCATACTTGAGCACAAAAATTGTACCAAATCCCCATAACCCTTAACACAAAAAAAATAATCATTAATTTTATACATTAATCATTATTTTGTATCTTTGCGGGCGATAAACAACCAAGACCATGAAGAAAATTCAAATGGTAGATTTGCAAGGGCAATATGAGCCCTTGAAAGCACAAATACAGCAATCCTTTGATGAGGTGCTCTCCAGTGCAGCTTTTGTCAATGGCCCTCAGGTGCAAGCGCTACAGAAGGAATTAGAACAATACTTACAGGTAAAACATGTGATTCCTTGTGCCAATGGTACCGATGCACTCCAGATAGCTATGATGGGCTTAGGCCTTAAACCTGGCGATGAAGTCATCACAGCTGACTTTACCTTTGCCGCTACCGTGGAGGTGATAGCTCTCTTAGGGCTTACGCCTGTACTGGTAGATGTGGAACCTGATACTTTCAATATAGATATAGAGGCCATTAAGAAAGCGATCACCCCTAAAACCAAAGCCATCGTTCCCGTTCACCTATATGGTCGTCCTGCCAATATGGAGGCGATTATGCAGATAGCCAAAGAGCATAACCTCTTTGTGATAGAGGACAATGCACAAGGTATAGGGGCAGACTACACTTGGAGCGATGGCCACAAACAGAAACTTGGTACTATAGGGCAGGTAGGGGCTACAAGCTTCTTCCCCTCCAAGAACTTGGGTTGCTATGGCGATGGTGGGGCTATCTTTACCAATGATGATGCGCTGGCGCATACCCTGCGAGGTATTGTAAATCATGGTATGTATATACGCTATCACCACGATGTGGTAGGGGTCAATTCTCGTTTGGACTCCTTGCAAGCATGTGTATTGCGAGCCAAACTGCCTCACCTAGATACCTATAATAAGAAGCGCCGTAGCTTTGCCCATATGTATTCTGAAAGGTTGGCAGCCAACCCCAATATCATCACTCCAGAGATTCCCGAAGGGGATACAGCTCATGTGTTTCACCAATACACCATACGTATTACCAATGGTAAGCGTGATGCCTTAGCCGAGCACCTATCAGCACATGGTGTGCCTTTTGGAATTTACTACCCTATACCACTGCATAAGCAGAAAGCCTATACAGATTCTCGCTATAAGGAGGCTGACTTTCCCGTGACTAATCTCTTGGTACAGGAAGTACTTTCCTTGCCTATGCACACGGAATTGGACGAAGAACAAATAAATTTTATCACAAAGTTGATTGTTGATTTTGTATAAAGTAAAAAAATACGTAATTTTGCAGCTAGTTAAGTAAAGAATGAATAGTGATAGTGGCTAAACCACTAATTGCTAACAACTAAAAATAAAAGTAATGAGAACAATACAATTCAGAGAAGCTGTTTGCGAAGCGATGAGTGAAGAAATGCGTCGTGATCCTTCTATTTATTTGATGGGAGAAGAGGTAGCCGAGTACAATGGTGCCTACAAAGCCTCCAAGGGAATGTTGGACGAGTTCGGCCCTAAGCGAATCATAGATACACCTATTGCAGAGAGTGGTTTCTCTGGGATTGGAGTAGGTTCGGCTATGAATGGTTGCCGTCCTATCATTGAGTACATGACCTTCAACTTCTCCTTGGTGGCCATGGACCAGATTATCTCCAATGCTGCCAAGATGCGCCAAATGTCAGGCGGTCAGATCAATATTCCTATTGTATTCCGTGGGCCTACTGCCTCTGCTGGACAATTAGGAGCTACGCACTCACAGGCTTTTGAGAATTGGTTTGCTAACTGCCCAGGTCTTAAGGTGGTAGTGCCTTCTACACCTTATGATGCTAAAGGCTTGCTCAAATCGGCTATTCGTGATAATGACCCTGTAATCTTCATGGAATCTGAACAGATGTACGGAGACAAAGGTGAAGTGCCAGAAGAAGAATACACCATTCCACTTGGCGTAGCCGATGTTAAGCGTGCTGGGAAAGATGTAACTATCGTTTCTTTTGGAAAGATTATCAAAGAGGCTTTCGCTGCTGCCGATGCGCTTGCTAAGGAAGGTATAGAGTGTGAGATTATAGATATTCGTACCATTCGTCCTATGGACTGGGAGACTATCTTTGCTTCAGTGAAGAAAACCAACCGCTTGGTAATCCTTGAAGAAGCATGGCCTTTTGGTAGTGTATCTTCTGAAATTACTTACCAAGTACAAGAACATATCTTTGACTACTTAGATGCACCTATCCAACGTATTACTACTGCCGATACCCCTGCTCCTTATTCACCAGCCCTTCTACAAGAATGGTTGCCTAACGCTCAGGACGTAATCAAAGCAGTGAAGAAGGTACTTTATAAATAGTGACTAGCGACAAATGACGAGTGACTAGTGACAAATGATAAGACGCAATAAATTGCGTCTCTACGGGAGGTTATGCTAAACAAGAAGTTGTTGGCTGGCACTTGTGTAGAGACGCAATTTATTGCGTATTAATATAGAAATGTACAGACTCTTAATGTGGGGAGATGTATTGTCTCTTAATGTGGAGATGTATGCGTGGTAGGGTTTGATTCCTTTAAAGAATAAAAAAAGGTAAAAAGTATTGCTTTACTTTTTACCTTTTATCTTTTACTTATATTTTTAGCTTGCAGCAGCTTCGTTTCCAGCGGTAGCGTCTATAAGGACTTGACCACGGTAGTAGAGCTTGCCTTCAAACCAGTGTGCTCTGTGGTAAAGGTGTAGCTCGCCAGTGGTTGGGTCTTTAGCTATTTGAGGAACTACAGCTGTGTCATGAGTTCTTCTTTTGTCTCTTCGGGTAGAGGATTGTCTTCGTTTGGGATGTGCCATTTTCTTATTTTTTTATTTGTTCAACAATTTTCTTAATTTGTCCCAGCGTGGGTCTGTCTGGGAATCATCTGCTGCTTCTTCAAGCTCTTTGGGGCTAAAAGCATCTATGGTGTCTAACACTTCAGCGAGGTTCTCAGCCTGCGAATTGATACGCTTAGCAGGTACCGAGAGTACAATCATTTCATAGATGTATTGGGCTACCGAAAGGGTGTGTTCACCTTGGGGAAGGATAAGCAACTCATCATTATCATCATTGTAGCTATCCCCAAACTTCACCACTAAGTCTAAAGCACCCTCAGTAGGGAGGTCAAAAGGCTCATCGGTGATGTCACAATTGACATTAACAGTGCCTTGGCTTAAGAAGTGTAGTTCCAAGAGGGTACTTTTCTTCTTTAAGTGTACACTTACTCTCTGGTTCACCTGGTTGAACTCATGATAGTCAAACAACTCAAAAAAGTGGTTATCTATCTGATATTCAAAGAGATGTTCTCCATCTTTTAGTCCTGCAAAGTGAATATCATACGCTTTTAAGTCGCGTTTTTTATCTTTCATTCTTATATGCAGTTTGAGGGTGCAAAGATAGGAATTTTTTTAATTATCCAAAAATAATTGTGGATAAATTTTTAGAGTGTAAAAATCTGATATTCTGTGGTAATCTCCTTGACCATCTGTTCGGTGCGCTCCTTGTCGGTATCGCTAAGAAACACCTGAGAGAAGGGAGGGAGGGTAACCATTCGAAGGAGCTGTCCTACACGCTTGCTGTCAAGTTTGTCAAAGATATCGTCCAATAGCAGTATAGGAGCGACCTTGGTATGCTCATAGATACTAAGAAATTGGGCAAACTTCAGGGCGATAAGGAAAGATTTCTGTTGGCCTTGACTGGCGAATTTCTTAACGGGTTGCCCCTCTATGGTAAAGACCAAATCGTCCTTATGTACCCCAATGGTAGTGTATTGGGCAGCCCTGTCTTGGGAAATACTCTGAGAGAGTAATTGCTTGAAATCCTGCCCCTCCAGCGGGCTAAAATAGCTGACGCTTACTTGTTCTTTCCCTTGGGAGATGCTCTGGTATTGCTTTTGGAAAATAGGGAGGAATTCCTCTAAAAAAGCCTTGCGTTCTTTGAAAAGTTCTTGGCCATATAGGACGAGTTGGTCATCGTAGATGGCTACGGTATCGGGGTCAAAATAAGCCCGTTCGTGCATGAGCTTAAGCAGGCTATTGCGCTGGGTGAGGGCTTGGTTGTACCTAAGTAGGGTTTGCAGATAGAGAGGGCGTACTTGAGAGAGCATACCATCGAGGAACTTGCGCCTGGCCTCGCTGCCCTCGTGAATGAGGTCGCGGTCGGAAGGGGAGACCATCACGATAGGGAAGGCGCCGATATGATCGGAGAGCCTATCATAGAGCTTGCCGTTGCGCTTGACCACCTTTTTCTGTCCTTTCTTGACGCTACAGACCACCTGTTCCTCTCGCCCCTCTCTAAGGAAAGAACCCTCTATCAGATAAAAATCCTCACCTAAGCGAATGTTGTGCAAAGTGCTCGAAGAAAAGTAGCTTTTGGTCATTCCTAAGTGGTAAATTGCGTCCAAAGAATTAGTTTTTCCGATTCCATTGTCGCCCACAAAGCAATTTAGCTGAGGAGAAAAAGAGAGCTCTTCGTTTTCTATGTTTTTGAAATTCAGTATATAAAGTCGTTTTAAGTACATCAAAAAAAGGGCTTACAAAAACACGCGCAAATTATTAAAAATTCTTGAGAAAAACACTCTCTATTACAAATAAAAATTTTATTTTTGCAAAATCTTTTTAAAGCAAAAAATTTATGTCAGTTTACAAGAAGAATAACTATCGTCCAGGCCGACAAACAAAGAAAGAAAGACAACAGGAAGAGGCTGCTAATGAGGTTAGTAGCGAACAATTATCACATGAAAGTACCACTGCGGAGGTCTTCGATACCTTAGACGAAAAGGCAGGCAAGACAGAGGCATGGGTGATCCAGCATCAGCGTACCATTCTCTTTACAATCGTTGCTGTGGTGGTTGTGGGGTTAGGTTATATGTTTTACAAACAGTTTGTAAGCGAACCTCGTGAGCGAGAAATCTCCGAACAACTCTCATTTGCTCAGAGTGTATTCAACCAAGCGCTTGATGCCAATACCACAGCTACCCGTGATTCTCTCTTTACCCTTTCGCTCAATGGAGATAAGACCCATGCAGGCTTTTTGAAGATTATCAAGGATCATGGCTCCAGCAAAGCGGGCAATGTGGCTAACTATGCAGCAGGTATGGCTTATCTGCAACTGAACAAATATAAGGAAGCGGTAACTCATTTGGACAAGTTTTCCTCTTCCGATCCTATCCTTAATGCCTTAGCTTTGGGTAATATAGGAGATGCTTTCGTAGCCCTTAACCAACCTAAAGAGGCTATGGATTATTACAAAAAGGCAATAGATGAGAGCGATAATACCCTTACTGCACCTATCTATCTAAGTAAGGCTGCACAAGTGGCACAAGATCAAAAGAACTACAAAGAGGCCTTAACCTATTTGGAACGCATCAAGACAGATTATCCTAACTCCGAAGAGGCAGCTTCTGTAGATGTGCAAATTAGCCAAATAGAAGCGCTTACGAACCTATAATATGGCAACAGAGAACAAGAACTTATCTACCTATAATAAGGCCACTCTTGCACAGGTCAAGGGCAAGTCTGTAGGGATTATCACCTCCCAATGGAATGGAGAGATTACTGAAAACATGCGCAAGGGAGCCGTAGAGACCCTCTTGGATTGTGGTATATTGCCTGAGGATATCCTTCAGTGGCAGGTGCCAGGTGCCTTTGAATTAGTCAATGGTGCTAAGCGTATGCTCCTTGGCAAGAGTGTAGATGCGATCATTGTGATAGGCTGTGTGATACAGGGGGAGACCAAGCACTTTGACTTTGTCTGCCAAGGGGTAACCCAAGGGATTGCTTACCTGAATGCTACCCAACCTGTTCCTGTGATTTTCTGCTTGCTGACCGATAACACCCTGCAACAGTCCATAGACAGAAGTGGCGGCAAGCATGGGAATAAGGGCATAGAAGCAGCTATTACAGCTATCCAAATGATTGATTTAGAGAAATAAAGGATAAAGGGTTATTGATAAAAAGGGTTATAGGGTTTTGACAGAATCCTGTAACCCACTTTTTTAATGACCAATGACAAGTGACGAATGACAAGTGACAAGTGACAAGTGACTAATGACAAGTGACAAGTGACAAGTGACAAAAGGAGATTCGCTTAAAATTCAAAAACTCAAAATTCAAAATTCAAAACTCAAAATTCAAAACTCATAGAAAAATCGTATCTTTGCCCCTGAGTAAGGTAAGGGCGTCTTGCTCTTGTAATTTTTTTGGATAGGGGACTTCCCTCTGCCCCCTTGGGGAGGTTTCCACTATAGAATAGAAAAAGAGGGGGAGAGCGATTGAACATTAATTTATTACTAAAAAATAAAAAAATGGCTATTATTATTACTGATGACTGTATCAATTGTGGGGCTTGCGAACCTGAATGCCCTAACAATGCTATATACGAGGGCGCTGATGATTGGCGTTATAGCGATGGGACTACCCTTAGAGGGAATATTGTCCTGCCTAATGGAAAACATGTCAATGCCGATGAGGTGCAAAAACCTATCAGCGATGACTATTACTATATAGTACCCGACAAATGTACCGAATGCTTGGGCTTTCATGAGGAACCTCAGTGTGCCGCCGTATGCCCTGTGGATTGCTGTATTCCCGACGAAAACCATAAAGAAACCGAGGAAGAACTCTTGCAGAAAAAAGCGTTTTTACATCAAGAGTGAAAAGTGAAAAGTGAAAAGTGAAGAGTGAAAAGTGAAGAGTGAAAAGTGAAGAGTAAAGCCAGCGAATACTTGGAGCTGGGTATGTGGGTGAAGAGTGAAAAGTAGCTTTGGTGATGTAGGACACGAGCTGTAAGCTCGCGCTAGCGAAGGGGGTAGAAAAACAATTGTATAGTCCAATTCGTTAAGATGCAATAAATTGTGTCTCTACGGAGGACTATGCTCATTAGGAATTGTCTTTGTTAGCGTCTGTGTAGAGACGTGAGTATCATTAATCATTGTTGGTATTAATCATTATCGTGTTATTTTTTTCCTAAAACTGTTCTTAGTCTCAAGAAAAATGACGAATATTGCTTGCTAAACGCAGAGAGATAAACAACGCAAAAAAACTATGATAACACACCTTGAAGGTCGCTTGGTGGAGAAAACGCCTACTTATATAGTCATAGACTGTAATGGCGTGGGCTACTGGGTGAATATTTCCTTGAATACTTTCTCGCAACTTCCTGACACGGAGCGGGTTAAGGTATATACCTACCTACAGGTGAAGGAAGATGCACATACTCTTTTTGGCTTCTTTGACAAGAGTGAAAGGGAACTCTTTACCCTGCTTATCTCCGTATCGGGGGTGGGAGCAGCTACGGCGCGGGTGATGCTCTCTTCGCTTTCGCCTACACAGTTGCGCGGCGCTATTATCAACAATGAGGTGCGTACCATACAGTCGGCTAAGGGAATAGGGGCTAAGACGGCACAACGTATTATATTGGATCTCAGGGAGAAGGTACTCAAGCTTTCTGAAGATCCTTCCTTACCTACATTACCACAGGGACAACCCCATAAGGAAGAGGCTTTGGCAGCCTTGGAAGTATTGGGCTATCCGAGAAAAACAGCCGAGGGGGTAGTAGGAAAAATCCTTTCGCAAGCCAGTGAAGAAATCTCTGTAGAACAGCTTATCAAACAAGCCTTAAAACAATTGTAACAAGATGAACGGGAAATTATTTATAAAGTTATTTTTCTTTTTCTTCATGCTTCATGCTTTTGAGGCTTTTGCTCAAGAGAAAGATACCACAGAAAAGAAAAAGGATACGATCAAAACCAGTCGCTCCCTGCGCCGTTTGTTATTGAAGGATTCCGACAGAATCTCTCGCAAGTATAAGTACAATGCGGCTCTGGACAAATATGTGTATAGCGAGAAGGTAGGGGAGTATGACATCTCTACCCCTATTTTCCTAACGCCTCAGGAGTACGAAAACCTTGTGATACGTGAGCGTATGGGCTTGTATTTCAGGGAGAAGAGTAAGGCTATGCAGCCGACCGCTCAGGGACAAACGCCTAATAATGCCCAGCGGGATTTACTGCCTGAGTTCTATGTGAAGTCGGAGCTTTTTGAATCTATCTTTGGGGGGAATAATATAGACATTATCCCACAGGGGAATGTCGCCTTTGATTTGGGGTTGCGCTATACCAAGAACGATAACCCTTCTATAAGTCCTGAATATCGCAGTTCCTATGGGATTGATTTTGACCAACGTATCAGTTTGGGGATACAAGGGAAGGTAGGTACCCGCCTGTCTATCAATGCGATGTATGACACCCAAGCGACATTTGACTTTCAGAATGTCTTCAAGCTGGAATATACGCCCAATGAGGACGATATAGTACGCAAGGTGGAACTGGGGAATGTGAGTTTGCCACTGAATAGCTCCCTTATCACAGGGGCGCAGAGCCTCTTTGGGGTGAAGACCGAACTCCAGTTTGGCCGCACTACTGTAACAGGGGTGTTTTCCGAACAGCGCTCTCAGTCCCAGACGGTTACTGCTCAAGGGGGCGGTACTATGCAGGACTTTGAAATCCGTGCGCTTGACTATGATGAGAATCGCAACTACTTCCTTTCCCAGTTCTTCAGAGACCAATACGATCGTGCTTTGGAGAACTATCCTTATATACGTAGCAAGGTGCAAATCGTACGTGTGGAGGTATGGGCAACCAACCGCTCCAATCGTACCTCTAACATTCGTAACATAGTGGCCTTGCAGGACTTAGGGGAAGCCAAGGCAGAGAATACCCGTATAGCGGGCAATGCGCCTGTAGGTTTCTTCCGTGGTTCCATAGGGGATAGACCTACCAATGAGGCCAATAAGTACGATCCTACTCGTATGGATTCTCCTCAGTCGGTACTTACCAAGGAGATACGCGATGTGGCGACGATTCGTTCGGGCTTTGGTACCATGTCGTCCTTGGTCAATGAGGGTTTTGACTATGCCGTATTGGAAAACGCTCAGAAATTGGAAGAAGGGCGCGACTTCAAGGTTAATAAGCAATTGGGTTATATCTCTCTGAGTCAGCGACTTAACAACGATGAAATATTGGCTGTTGCCTACCAATACACCTACGAAGGGAATGTATATCAGGTAGGGGAGTTTGCCAACGATGGAATCTCAGCCACGACCAATGCTTATATAGCGGGGCAGAACAAGATTACCAATAACTGTTTGGTGCTGAAGATGCTCAAGAGTAATCGTTTGGTTACAGGTGATCCTATCTGGAATTTGATGATGAAAAACGTATATTCGCTCAATACGGTGCAGATCAGTCCTGATAACTTCCGCATGAATATCTTCTACAATGATCCTTCGCCTGTGAATTACATATCCCCTGTAGATGAGGCTACTTGGAACAGGGAACTCACACGCAAGATATTACTTCAACTCTTTAACTTTGATAGGCTCAACGCTTACAATGACCCTGAAAATGGGGGAGATGGTTTCTTTGACTTTGTCGATGGTATCACCATAGACCCCGAATATGGGAAAATCATCTTCACCAAAGTGGAGCCTTTCGGGAAATACCTCTATGACAAATTGGGCGGGGGTAGCCGCTATAACGACCCTACGGCTTATCAGCCTACTTCTACTGCATGGAATGCCAACCAAAAGAAATACGTCTTCCGTTCCCTCTATACCGATATAAAGGCTAAGGCCTTGGAGGATGCCGAGCGCAACAAATTCTCTCTCAAGGGACGCTATAAGTCCAAGGGCGGACGTGGTATCTCCTTGGGTGCCTACAATGTTCCTCGTGGTTCGGTACGTGTAACCGTGGGTGGGCGTGTCCTACAGGAGGGCATAGACTACACGGTTAATTACCAACAAGGTACGGTACAGATCATAGACCCAACCATAGAAAACTCTAACTTACCGATACAGGTATCAGTAGAGAATAACCTTATCTTTGGCGGACAGAGTCGCCGCTTTATGGGAGTGAATGTGGAACACAAGTTCAGTGATAAGTTTGTGGTGGGTACCTCGCTGATCAACATGCGTGAGCGCCCCTATACCCGCAAGGCTAATTACGGACAAGAGCCAGTGAATAACACCATTTTTGGTTTTGGAGGAAGCTATTCTACGGAGCTGCCTTTCCTTACCCGCTTGCTCAATAAAGTACCGTCCTTGCAGAGCGATGTGGCCTCCAACCTCTCTGTTCGTGGAGAGATGGCCTTCTTGCGCCCCAGCAGCCCCAGCAGTTCCGACTTTGACGGAGAGGCGACGGCTTACTTAGACGACTTCGAGGCCGCTCAGACTACGGTGGATATTCGCGGTATGCGTTCGTGGTCATTGGCCAGTACGCCACTGAGGTTTGGCCAAGGTAGCTATCCGAACCAGACCCTTTATGGAAACGCACCTGAAGATGTGGATAACCTTAAGAACGGCTACGGACGTGCTAAATTGGCTTGGTATAGTATAGACCCTGTTTTCTACGGCAACAACAAGCCAGGTGATGTGAGTGCTTCGGAGATTTCTAAGAACAGCACCCGCCGTGTCTATGTCAAAGAAATCTTCCCAGAGCGAGAATTGGCTCAGGGAGACTTGCTGGTACAGAACACTTTGGACTTGGCCTACTACCCCAATGCCAAAGGCTCTTACAACAACAACCCACAAGCGATGAGCAGCCTTGCGGCCTCTGACAAGTGGGGAGGTGTCATGCGTGGCATCTCGGCTACCAACTTTGAAGAGAACAATATAGAATATATACAATTCTGGGTATTAGACCCTTATACCTCAGGAGAGTTCACCCCTTCTGCCTCAGGCGAATTGGTGTTTGACTTAGGAAATATCTCCGAGGATATCCTCAAGGACGGCCGCAAGCAGTATGAGAATGGTTTGCCAGGGCTCTCTATACAGTCACCTACCTATACTACCGCTTGGGGGAAAACACCTGTATCCCAGTCATTGCTTTATGCTTTTGATAGCAACCAAGAAAACCGCGCCTTGCAGGATATAGGTTTGGACGGACTTACCGATGAACAGGAACGTGCCATCTATGCCAATAACTTGGTGGATTCGCCTACTGACCCAGCCTTGGATAACTATGAGTATTATCTTTCCCGCTCAGGTGGGGTGCTTAGCCGATACTATAATTATAATGGTACACAAGGTAACTCCCCAGTGGCTGGCAATAGCCAAGCTGCCTCCCTCAATCCAGATACAGAAGATGTGAACAAGGATAACACCATGAGCACCGTCAATAGCTACTACGAGTACCGCGTGCCTATCCATGGCAATGTACAGCGTACAGACCGCTATGTGAGTGATATCAAGGAAGTATATGCCGAAACCCCTGATGGTCAGCCTGTTTTTGCCCGATGGATACAGTATAAGATTCCTATCAAGGACGCCAATCGTCGTGAATACGGTGGCGGGGGAGACCTACGTTCAGTAACCCATATCCGTATGTACCTCACAGGCTTTGCTTCCGATGTGGTACTACGCTTTGGTACTTTGGACTTGGTACGAGGCGACTGGCGACACTATACCAAATCGC
>CAJZFM010000022.1 GCA_915070235.1 uncultured Capnocytophaga sp.
TGCTGGCCCTGCAGCTGGAGCTGGAGAAGCTGCTGCTGAAAAAACTGAATTTGATGTAATCCTCAAAAATGCAGGAGCTAACAAATTGGCAGTAGTGAAATTAGTAAAAGACCTTACTGGTCTTGGACTAAAAGAAGCTAAAGAAGTAGTAGATGGTGCTCCTTCTAAAGTGAAAGAAGGTCTTTCTAAAGCTGACGCTGAAAACCTTAAGAAATCATTAGAAGAAGCTGGTGCAGAAGTAGAATTAAAATAATTCTTTTCTTAGTTTTTACAATACGAAAGTCTCTTCCCCCATGGGGAAGAGATTTTTTATTGGTAGGCTTTCCACATTTGGAGCAGGCGCTTCTCGAATTGCTTAGGGTCAGTAACTACCTCTGGCTTTCCTTTGTCATGGTAGAGAACCAAAGCGGCTATAGTGGGGAGCTGCTCTATGTCAATTACCCAAGATTTCTCTCCATCTATCCGTACGACACCACCCCGTACGGTAATGCCACAAATACAACGCTCAGAAGCTGGAGGAAGCGATGCCGAGATTCGTGCCTTGGCGTTCTTGTAATCAGGGTTTGTTTCTGCTTGCCTGTAGTAGTCACCATGCTCTACAAAGACTACCAACCTATGCGGTTGCTTGACATGGAGACTGGTATGAAGCTGCATATCGGCAGGAATTTCAATGAACAAAAGAGGCTTACAACCGACCAAGAGTAAGGATAAAAGCAATAACTTTCTCATAACAGTATTCTATAAAGGTTCTGAGGCAAATATACAAAAAAAGAGAAGAAAAAAGCCCATAGTTGTTCAATATTTTTTTACCTTTGTCCCTATGAAAATAGAAGTATTAAAATCAAAAATCCACCGCGTAAAAGTAACAGGGGCGGACTTGGATTATATAGGGAGCATCACTATAGATGAAGCCCTTTTGGAGGCGGCCAACCTTATTGTAGGGGAAAAAGTCTCTATTGTAAATGTCAATAATGGAGAGCGCTTCGAGACCTATATCATTCGTGGCGAACGTAACTCAGGTACTATTACGCTCAATGGCCCTGCTGCCCGCAAGGTGCAAAAAGGCGATATAGTGATTATCATCTCCTATGCCCTGATGGACTTCGAGGAGGCTAAGACCTTCCAACCCACTGTCATCTTCCCTGATGAGAGAACCAATCGGCTAATGAATAATGCCAATAATGATTAATTTTCTAACTCATTAGCTATTAATCATTAAAAAAGTGAAATAAAAATTTGTTTATTCAGATTTTTTCTATATCTTTGCCCAGTATTTTAAAATAAAAGTTTTATGAGTTTATTCGGAAAAATCTTCCAGGCTGTAACTGAGGAGGTGAAACTAAACGAACAAGAATCCTTCGCAGGGATTGCCCTTGCCATGGCAGGTGCTGATGGTAATGTAGGACGTGGAGAATGGGACGAGATTGTTAATTACATGAACCGTCTTAGCCTCTATGATAACTATTCAGGAGCAGCTTTTGATAAGCTATTTGACAAGCTCTTCCGCATTCTTAAAAAAGAAGGCCCAGGTAGCTTAGTAGAGAAATCAGTAGCAGCACTTCCTTCTGATCTTCGCTTGACTGCTTTCGCTTGTGCAGTAGATATTGCTACTTCCGACGGAGTACTTGAAGAAGAAGAAAAGGACATGATCAACCAATTGGCTGAATTGCTTACTGTACCAGAAAAAACCGCAATTTCTATTATTGAAGTAATGCTCATAAAGAATAAGGTTTAATCTAAATGACAAACGATTAAATGACCAATGACGAATCGTCATTGGTCATTTTTTTGTTTTAGTGGTTAGTGATTAGTCACTTGTCATTAGTCGTTAGTCACTATTGCAGGAGTTCTTCTAAGTGTTCTAAAGCCTCGTTCTTCAGGTTATCTTCTTCTATGAGGTGTTCGGAGAGTTCTTTTTTGCTCTGCTGGAGGTGTATGATCTTCTCCTCAAGGGTGTTGCGACTGACAAAGCGAATGACATTGACCTTGTGCTGTTGTCCCATACGGTGAGCGCGCCCTATAGCCTGCCGCTCAGAGAAGGGATTCCACCAAGGGTCAAGCAAGAGTACATACGAGGCTGCGGTAAGGTTTAGCCCTACTTCTCCTGCCTTGAGTGAGATAAAGAAAAAGGATACGTCTTGATTGTTCTGGAACTGCTCTACTGCCCGCTGGCGACCTTCTAAGGAAGTGGCTCCAGTGAGCGAAACGCACTTAAATTTCTCCTTTTGGCACCAATCTTCATAAATGGCTAAGTGGGAAACAAAACTGCTAAAAACAAGTGCTTTCTGTCCTGCACGCCATAGTTGTTCTAAGTGGCTGGTTACCTCTTCGTATTTGCCTGAAGGGATCTCGCTTTGTGGATCTACCAGACGAGGATGGTTGCTGATCTGTCGCAGCTTGGTGAGCATATTAAGCGTGTTGAGCTTCACAGCAGCAGGATCAGCGTCGGTGTCAATATGCAATAGCTGGTTGCGCACCTTGGATTTCTCCTGTTCATACCACTTCTCTTGAGCCTCGCTCATGGGGCAATAGGCAATTTGTTCCTCCATATCGGGTAGGTCTTGTAGTACTTGCTGCTTGGTACGCCTAAGCAGGAAGGGGCTGATGATACCTTTGAGTTCTTCCAAGGCAATAGGGTTGTGCTTCTTCTCTATCTCGGTGCGGAAATACTTGTTGAATTGGCTATAGCTACCCAAGATATTGGGGTTGATGAACTGCATCTGTGCCCATAGGTCAGATAGCGAGTTTTCAATAGGGGTACCACTGAGGGAGATCTTGTGTTCGGCCTTGAGCGTGCTGATGGTCTTGAATATTTTGGAATTGTTGTTCTTGATACGTTGGCTCTCGTCCAGAATGATATAGCGAAAGCTATAACGCTCCAGTAGCTTGGCGTCTCTCAGGACAATGGGGTAGCTACTGAGCACAATATCGTAGTTGGAGAGTCGGAGTGCCTTGTTCTTCCTGTCTAAGCCTACATACTGGGTACAAGACAGATGAGGGGCAAAGCGCTTGATTTCCTCATACCAGTTGAACAGCAAGGAGGAAGGCATGATAATGAGGCACTTGAGGGCTTCCTTTTGTGGCTTGCCAAGGTCAAAGATAGAGGTAGGGAAAGGGTTTTCCTTCTCAGGCAAGCTATCATGTATATGTACCAAAAGGGCAAGGGTCTGTAGGGTCTTACCCAGCCCCATATCGTCAGCAAGGCAGGCGCCTAAACCATTGTAATGATGCTGTAAGAGCCATTGGACACCTTCCCTTTGGTAAGGTCGTAGTGTAGCTCTGAGATTGGGGGAGGGACTATACTGGACTTCTGTCATGGGAGCTGTAGGGCGGAATTCAGGCAGCTCTTCCAAGAGGGTATAATTGCTCTTGGGTAGCTGTACTTTATGATCTACCACACGGGCGAACTTACTGATTTTCTCATATTTGGCAAACCACTCTTTGGGGATAACAAACAGCGTGCCGTCGGGTAAGGGATAGAGGGGATTATGCTCCCGTAGGTTCTTGATAAGCTGTGAAAAATGTATTTGGTGCGTTCCTTGGGTAAGGGTCATATGCAGGTCAAACCAATCATTGGCCTCGGTAGTTTCTCCAAAGCTAAGAGAGAAAGGGGCTGTATTGACTTTCTGCCCGTTGATCTCAAGCTCAGAGAGGACAAAGCCTTGGTTTTCAAGCATTTCTCTATGCTTAAGTAGAAGAAAATAAGAGGTAAAGGGGTAGGGGTCTTTCACGAAGAAATTACCTCCTTCTTGGGCAAAACCAAGGGCTTCCAAACATTGGCCTCGCTCAGCCTCCTCAACGGGGTTGCGCTTGTAGTGTTCTATCTGGATAGCACCATTGGGCAAGACCTCCAAGTGGGATTGCTGGCTTCGGCTTTGATTGCTATGGAAGACAACTCCATCGTAGTCAAAAGACAAATAGAGCTTGTACGTATTGGCCATGAAGTCATGCACCCACCTGATTTGGGTAGAGACTAAGTGGTGCTTTTGGATCATATCAAAGCCTATGGTACTGATATCCACCTTTTTGATTATCTCCTTAAGGAACTTGTTGAAGTATTCGGGTATGGTACTCTCAGGGATAGTAACAGTCGTCTTGTCCAAAAATGGCTTGAGGTTCAGTGCTTTGATATGTTCTATCTGTACCAAGGTTTTATCCATGACAATCCAAGGCCCCTCGTGGCTCAGTAGTGTAATAGCATGCTCAGAAGGGAGAGTCTTTCCTTTGTCCAAGAGGAAAAGGCGGTAAGCAATACCTGTAGGGATTTTCTCAAACTCCAGAAGGGGAGTAAGTACCCTATCCGAGCACATGAGCAGTTGCCGATCCAGTGGCTGCTCCTTTTGGCAGTTTGCCACAAGCCACAACTTATGCTGGGCAATCAGGGAGAGCAGTGCATTGGCCTTGCTCTCTATCTGTTGCTGGATATACTTCTTCTTGGCCTTGTCCTTATAATGCTCAAAGAGCGAGTGTTTCCGATCGGTATACTTTTCCAATAAGAGCAGAGGGTCAAGGCTATGGGATAGCACCAAGGCCTCTTTCTCTACCGCAGAGAGTTCTATAGGGCTGTTCTTGAGCACCTCCTCGGTGGCCTTTCGCAGCAGGTACCAACAACCATTCCGCTGTTCAGCCACAAAGGCATGCGGAAGGAAAAGTTGGAAATCAGCATCGTAAGAAAAATTAAAGAAGAGGTGCACAGCCATGGATTATTTGCCTTTGACGATTTTTTCCTGTCGGTTGATGGATTCTTGGTGTATAGCTTTGAAGATTTTTATCACAAATTCCTCACTAAGGTTATATTTTTCCCCCTCAAGAATCATTTTGCCAAGGATTTCATGCCAACGGTTGTTTTGTAGGATAGCCACATTGTTGGCTTTCTTGAGCTTACCAATTTCGTCGGAGAGGAGCATACGCTTTTTGAGTAGCTCCAAGAGTTCATCGTCCAGTATATCAATACGAGAGCGCAACGAACCGATTTGGGAAGCATAGTCACCCTCACCAAAGGAAGTCTGGCGGATACGCAGGTCGTTCATGATATCCACCAATCGCTCAGGGGTAACCTGTTGGGCGGCATCGCTCCAAGCCTCATCGGGGGTGCAGTGAGTCTCGATCATCAGTCCGTTGAAGTTCAGATCCAGTGCCGTCTGTGACACATCAAAAATCAGTTCGCGCTTGCCCGTGATATGCGAGGGATCACAGATAAGGGGCAGGTCAGGGAACTTATTTTGCAATTCTATGACCAACTGCCACTCAGGGATATTGCGATACTGGGTCTTCTCATAGGTAGAGAAGCCGCGGTGAATGACTCCTAAGTTTTTGATATCTGCCCTAAGTAAGCGCTCTATGGCACCTATCCATAGGGAGAGGTCGGGATTTACAGGGTTCTTGACCAAGATGACCTTATCAGTACCCTTAAGCTCGTCGGCAATTTCCTGTACGATAAAGGGGCTCACGGTAGAGCGGGCACCGATCCAGAGCAGGTCAATATCGTGCTCCAAGGCCAGTTTCACATGGTCTTTGTTAGCCACTTCAGTAGCGGTTTTCAGGCCTGTTTCTTTCTTAACGCGTTCGAGCCATTTGAGACCCAAGGCACCTACGCCCTCGAACATACCAGGGCGGGTACGTGGTTTCCAAATGCCTGCACGGTAGTAAGTAACGTCGGTATCTTTGAGCGCATGGGCGATTTTAAGGACTTGTTCTTCAGTCTCGGCACTACAAGGGCCAGCAATCACCACAGGGTGAGAGAGGTGTAGGTCATCGAGCCATTTTCGGTTTGCTTTGGTTATTTCCATTGTGTTAGGGTTTTAGGGTTTAGGTGTTAGAAAAATTGCTTATTTTCTCTCAAAAATTGCTTATTGATATTTTTGGATTGATAATCAATAAGTTATAATTAAAATTTTGCCTTGCTTATGAGGGGGTAAAAATTGCTTAATTATTCTTTGTGTGGGCGAATGGCAATTCGCCCACACGACATGCGTCGGCCATGCGTTATATATGTGTTTGCAAATGTTCATGGGTGTGCTGTAGGGGCAAAGTCTGCGATAGCAGAGTATGTGAGGCAATTCGCCCTATTTCAATTTTTCTTTATTTCGATTCGTTTTTTAACATTCTTTCATACAATATGTATTATCAATTATTGAACATGTCTTCATCCCAGCGTAGTGGATTGGTGTTTATATAATTGGCAATACGCTCATGATCTTCATAATTTCTTATAATGTGTTCGTGATAATTTCGCTGCCATATCTGTGGTAAATGGTTGATAATCCATTCTTCTATGGGCGAACTGTCATTCTCTTCTACAGTGGATATGAGAGCCTTTATCCTTTTTATGGTAGCAATCTTAAATCCTCTTACGATAGCGCCTATTGATTTCTTTGGAGAAACAAAATCGCCTACCTGCTCTTCATTATTCTTATTGTAGGTAATTTCTATGATACCATGTAAATGATTAGGCATTATGACATAATCATGAAGGGCAATATTATCACGAATATTGGGGGTGTTCTCCCATTCATTAGCTACTATATGACCTATGACATTCAGTATCATATTACCATCAGAAATAGTTCCAAATATACATTCTTTATCTTTTACGCATATAGTTAAAAAGTACATGCCTTTCTGTGAATAATCATATCCTTGTAGGCGAATCGATCTACGATGGTATTTGTTTATTTCATAGTTATTCATCTCTATAGTTGTTGATTATTATGGTTTAAATGAATTGCTCCTTTGAGAGGGCGAAATGCTCCCTTGTGTGGGCGAAATGTCTCTTGTGTGGGCGAATTGCCATTCGCCCCTACGACATGCGTTGGCCAAATATTCATGCGTATATATGTGTGAGCAAATGTGTCATGGGTGTGCTGTAGGGGCGAATGGCAATTTGCCCTTATTTTAATTCGCCCTATTTCGATTTGTTCTATTTCAATTTGCTCTATTTCGATTTGTCCCCATTCAATTCTCCCTTATTTCAATTCTCCCTTCAAATACGAAAACGCAAAAATACAAAAAATAATGATTAATGCCAATAATGATTAATGATTAATTCCCTAACTCATTAACTGTTAATCATTATTCTCTGTCATTCTGTTAGTATTTCCCCTTTGGCATAGTATTTGAGGGAGGAAAGCGTATAAATAAATAATCTCATGAAAACATATACTATCAAAGGAATGGGCTGCACTGGGTGTGCAACCACCGTAGAGGAAAGATTGTCTAAAGTAGCAGGTGTTACTACCGTTAAAGTAGATTTTAACGCACAAAAGGCCTTTGTGGAATCCAAAGAGGAAGTCTCTTTGCCAGCACTCCAAAAGGCCTTAGAAGGTACTGATTACACTATTGAAAAAGACTGACATGATGACACACACCTATTATGTAAAGGGCATGAGTTGTAGCGGTTGCGAGATGACCGTCAAAAAGAGTCTGGAGGCTATAGAGGGTGTCAGCAAGGTCGTGGCCAATGCTAAGGAGAAAACCGCTGTAGTGGAGATGAGCCAACATGTGCCTTTTGAAACGCTTAAAACCGCCTTGGAGGGTACTCATTACACCTTGGTAACCTCCTTGGAGGAAGCTACTCCTGCTCCTAAGCCTCAAGCCTCTACCCACAAGGGGACAGGGGTGTATTACTGCCCAATGCGCTGTGAGGGGAACAAGACCTACGACCACCCTGGTCATTGTCCCGTTTGTGGAATGGACTTGGTGGAACAGGTCTCTGCTGAGAGCCTCAAAGGAGGCGGGCAAGAACAGCAGAAGCGCCAGGAGCTACGCCGTCAGTTTTGGGGAGCAGTGGCTTTTACCTTGCCTATTTTTATCATCGCTATGGGGGGTATGTGGCATAGCAACCCTATGTATAGGCTGATGCCCGTTACTTATTGGAATTGGGTACAGTTTGCTCTATCGCTACCTGTGGTCTTCTACTATGGCTGGACGTATTTTGTCCGTGCATGGGTGAGTATCAAAACGCTGCGGTTCAATATGTTTACCCTTATCGGTATCGGTTCAGCAGCGGCTTGGGGCTTTAGCGTAGTAGCGCTCTGCCTGCCAGATAGCCTGCCTGAGCAGTTCAAGGAACATGGTTCGGTGCCCCTCTACTTTGAGGCTACCACGGTAATCCTTACCTTGGTTATCTTAGGCCAACTCTTGGAGGCCAATGCTCACGGACGTACCCAAGAGGCGGTGCGTATGCTGCTCCAGTTAGCACCTAATACCGCTATAAAGCTCATAGGTGAAGAGGAAAAGGAAGTGCCTGTAGAGCAGGTTGTCAAGGGCGACCTACTCAGGGTAAGACCTGGGGCTAAAATTCCTGTAGATGGCCGTATCACCACAGGGGTAGCCACGATAGATGAGAGTATGATTACAGGAGAACCGCTGCCGGTGGAAAAGCAAACGGGCGACACTGTATCGGCAGGGACTATCAATGGCGCTCAGGCCTTTGTCATGCAAGCCGAGAAGGTGGGTAGCGATACGCTGCTTTCCCAGATTGTTACCATGGTACAGCAGGCTACCAGTAGCCGAGCTCCTATCCAAAAGTTGGCCGACCGTATTGCCGCTTACTTTGTTCCTATTGTGGTAGCTGTATCTGTCTTGACTTTTATCATTTGGGCTGTTTTTGCTAAAGAACACGCCTACGAATATGCTTTGGTCAATGCCATTGCAGTGCTTATCATCGCTTGTCCTTGTGCCTTGGGCTTGGCCACCCCTGTATCAGTCATGGTGGGGGTTACCAAAGGGGCACGACAGGGAATCCTTATCAAGAATGCGGAGGCCTTAGAGCGTATGAAGCAAGTAGATACCTTGATTGTGGATAAGACAGGTACCCTTACCGAAGGCAAGCCCAGTGTAAGGGCGATTATCCCTTGGGCAGGGTATAACGAGCAAACCCTATGGCCAATTCTCTATGGAGTGAATAAATCCAGCGAACACCCTTTGGCCAAGGCAACTAATACTTATGCAGCCGAACATGGAGTAACTCCCCTTGCTATGACCGATTTCAAGGCCTTAGCAGGGCGTGGAGTAGAGGCAACCTATGAGGGCAAACATTATTATTTTGGCAATGACCGACTCATGCAGGAGATCGGAGCTACTCTTACCGAGGGGCAGCTCAGCCAAGTAACAGAAGCACAGCGCCAAGGACAAACACTTTCTTTTTTGGCTATAGAAAAAGAAGTGATTGCCGCCGTAGCTATAGCCGACAAGGTCAAAGATACTGCCGCTCAAGCTGTAAAGGCCTTACAAGAGCAGGGAATCACCGTGGTTATGCTCACCGGTGATAATCCTATTACCGCTCAGGCAGTAGCCCAGCAACTGGGTCTTACCCACTACAAGGCGGGCATGCTTCCCGAAGATAAGCAAAAGGAAGTACAGCACCTGCAGCAACAAGGAAAGATTGTGGCCATGGCAGGAGATGGTATCAATGATGCGCCCGCCTTAGCGCAAGCTCATGTGGGAATAGCCATGGGTACAGGTACCGATATAGCCATAGAAAGCGCACAGATTACCTTGGTCAAAGGAGACTTAGGCGGAATCGTCAAGATGCGTACCCTCAGTGAGGCGGTGGTGAAGAATATACGGGAGAATTTGTTTTTTGCCTTGGTGTACAACACGGTAGGCATTCCCATTGCCGCAGGGGTATTATATCCCTTCTTTGGCATACTGCTCTCACCCATGCTCGGTGCTTTAGCTATGAGCTTTAGCTCTGTAAGTGTGATAACAAATGCGCTTAGGCTTAAGTAAAAAATAATGACTAATGACAAGTGACTAATAGAATGGATTAGTCACTTGTCATTAGTCATTAAATAAAAAAAGCCTTCCATAGGAAAGCCTTTCATTGGTTTAAATAAACCTGTGTAAAACCAAATATTACACAAAACAACACAACTAAATTTTTAGCGGTCTGGACGGGACTCGAACCCGCGACCCCATGCGTGACAGGCATGTATTCTAACCAGCTGAACTACCAGACCATTGCTTTGTTTTGCGGTGCAAAGGTACAACATTTTTTCAAACTAACAATACTTTTTTCAAAAAAAATTCAATTATTTTTATTCACGCTGATTATCAGCGTTTTATAGGTGTCAGATGTTAGAGTTTAGGGGTTAAAACCTACTCCCTATCCCTAAAACCTTTTCTACTTACAAAAAAATTGCTACTTTTGCACCCAGAAAGAATGTCTATGAAAAGAGATGAAATTATAGCTACCATCAATGATATTTTGGTAGAAGAGTTTGAAGTAGATCGCTCGGTTATTGCTCCAGAGGCTGACTTCCGCGAATCCTTAGGCTTGGATAGCCTTGACTATGTGGATTTGGTTGTGATCATTCAGGAGACCTTCGGGGTAAAACTTGTAGAGGCAGATTTCAAACCCATTGTCAGCTTCAATGATTTCTATACGACCTTAGAGGAAAAAATCAATGGAAGATAAAAAGGCCAATACCCAATGGCAGGGTAAGTCCAAGGGAAGTGTATGGGGGTACAAGGTATTTGTACTGCTCATCAAGCACTTAGGTGTCCGCTGGGCTTATGGGCTACTTGTCTTTGTGGCTTTTTATTACTTCCTCTTCGAAAGGCGTTCCAACCGTGTGTTGCGTTACTATTTCCGCCAACGCTTGGGGTATTCGTGGGCAAAGACTTGGGTAAGCCTCTACCGCAATTACTTTGTCTTCGGACAGACGATTATTGACAAGGTGGCAGTATCGGCTCAGCTACGTGATCGCTTTACCTATGACTTTGATGGGGTGGAGCACTTGCAAGCATTGCTTAAGGAACACAAGGGTGGTGTGCTTATTTCCGCCCATATTGGTAACTTTGAGATGGCCGAACCATTTTTTAGGGAGATAGATAAGGATTATCAGATACACACCGTTACGGTAGATATGGAGCGTACCGCTATTAGGGACTATTTGCAGGAGATTTCTTCGGCTCCCCCGCCTAAGTACATCTATATCAAGGACGACCTCTCTCATATCTTTGAGATCAATGAAGCCTTGCAACACCATGGGATTATCTGTCTTACAGGTGACCGCTATTTTGAGGGCAACAAGTACCTCACCGCTCCACTCTTGGGGCAAATGGCGCGCTTTCCTGCGGGTCCTTTTCATATTGCCTCCCGCTTGGGGGTGCCCGTGATCTTCGTCTATGTGATGAAGGAGCGCAACCTACACTACCACCTCTACGCTCGTGTAGCACAGACCGCCCACCGAGATGCTCAAGGCCTGTTAAGTGCCTTTACACAAAGCATGGAGCAGATGCTACAGCAATACCCCTTGCAGTGGTTTAACTACTTTGATTTTTGGGGAGAGTTAGAAACAAAAAACGGAAAGTGAAAAGCTTGTAGCGCGCCACATGAAAGGGACGAGCTACAAGCTCTAATAGTAGTTAGGCATGAGTTGCAAGCTCGGCGCCAGCGTATGGGCTTTACCTCTTACTTTTTATCTTTTACTTTTACTAAGGTAGTATATTTGCACAAAGCAGATAATGGCATTAGGAATGATAACAGGCCATAGTTTAGGTTCGTAGAGCAGGCCATAGATAACAAAGCATAAACAACCTATCAAGTTGATTAGGCGAATACGTTGTACCTTCTTCATGAGAAAGCTCAGTATAATACATACCGAGGCAAAATAACCGATATATTCTATATACATTCGTTAGTTTTTAGTTTTTAGTCACTCGTCATTAGTCACTCGTCACTATTTAAGGTTTTTTACCTTTTACCTTTTTACCTTTTACTTTTTTCGGTACAGGAACATAGGCAGCTGCTTCGGGGTCAAGGCCACGATGTACGCCCTTAGGGGTGATATTTACCGCGAGGATCTTGCCGCTCTCGTCAATGAGGAAGTTGGACGGTACATCTATGATGCCTAAGGCTTGTAAGGTTTCGTCTTTGAACTTCTTAGGAGCAATAAGAGTAGTGAAGCGATAGCCTTCGCGATGGATATGATCAAGCCAAGTGTTGCGCTCATGGTCTAAATAAACCGCATAGATGGTAAAGCCATGGGAGCTGTGGTATTTCTTGTAAAGCTCGGCAAACTGGCGGGTAACCTCCACACAGGGAATACAATCCGAGGCGGTAAAGAGTACCAAGGTGAGTTTCTTCTTAGCCGCCGAGAGTTTCTCACGCCCTTTTTCGGTATCAAACTCCATATCGGGTAGCTGGCTACCTACCTGAGTTTTGCTCATGGCACTGAGCATCTGCTCTATTTTTTGGACATCTTCCTTGTCTTGCGTACGTTTGTCCAAAAGGTCATAGAGCTTTTGAGCATAGCGGTAGGGGAGTACACGGTCAGCCATTAGGTCGGACAGGAGAATACCTGCAAATTGGCTCTTAGGTTCGCGCTTGATGAGCTTCTCCAAGCGGGGAGTAAGCAGATCAGCCAAGTTGGAGAGCGAGGCGTTCTTATGTCGGAAGATCAGAATATCCTTGACCTCGGTAAGCGAGGGACTGCCGTTAAGGCTCTTTATATATACCTGATGGCGGTTTTCTATAGCAATATCAGCAGAGAGATCACCCGCTTCCAAGACAAAGAAACCTGTATCCTTAAACTTAGGATTCACCAAGATAGACGCTTTGGTAGGATAGGGCACTTGTCCAGAGAAATGAAACTCCTTGTTGGAGATCGTAGTACTATCCACTTTGTCTCCATATCTCAAGTATATCTTACCCTCATAGGGGCTACTCACCCGACCAGTGAGCGTAAAGTTTTGGGAGAAACCCACGGCTGCTTGTAGCAAGCATAGATATAAAAAAATAGTTCTCATAGGCCATAAATATTGGGCAAAAGTATAAATTTTTTTTCACTTTTCATACCATAAAGCGCAGAAAAAGCAGCCCCACCGAGGATTTAAGAGAATTTCTTAAGGACGATTTTCTCTCTTAGCACCTATTTTAACCCCTCAAAAAGATATTTTAAGAGAGCTAAAACACTGATATACAGTAAGTTTTAGAAAACTCACGCTTTTTTTTTCAACATATGACTGCTAATCAAAAAAACTTTCTTACTTTTGCAACGAGTTAAATTAAAATTTTTAAGTTATGTCAGACATTGCATCAAGAGTAAAAGCTATTATTGTGGATAAGCTCGGAGTAGATGAAACAGAAGTAGTACCAGAGGCTAGCTTCACCAATGATCTAGGAGCAGATTCCTTGGACACTGTAGAGTTGATCATGGAATTTGAAAAAGAATTTGACATTCAAATCCCTGATGATCAAGCTGAAAACATCTCAACAGTGGGACAAGCTATTAAGTACATAGAAGAGAACAAGAAATAGCATATACTCACTTGAAATGCTCTACGGGGAGGAAAACTCCCCGTTTGGTATATTGTAGGTAATACTATTTTAATTTAAAACCTCATTAATTATGCAAACCAGACGTGTAGTTGTAACAGGATTAGGCGCCATCACTCCTATAGGAAACACCTTGGACGCCTATTGGGACGCACTCCTTCGTGGGGAGAGTGGAGCGAACCTCATTACGCACTTTGACGCTTCCAAGTTCAAGACCCAATTCGCCTGTGAGGTAAAGGGCTTTGACCCCAACGAATTTATAGACAAGAAAGAGGTACGCAAGATGGACCGCTTTACCCAATTTGCCGTAGTGGCCTCCGATGAAGCACTTAAGGACTCTGGCCTTGATTTAGAACACGAGGACAAAGACCGCATTGGAGTTATATGGGGCGCTGGAATCGGTGGACTAATGACCTTCCAAGACGAGGTACTTGCCTTTGGTCGTGGCGATGGTACCCCCCGATTCAACCCTTTCTTTATTCCTAAGATGATTGCCGACATTGCCCCTGGTATGATCTCCATTCGCTATGGCTTGCACGGGCCTAACTTTACTACCGTATCGGCTTGTGCTTCTTCGGCCAATGCGCTGATTGATGCGCTGAACTATATCCGCTTAGGCTATGCCGATGTAATAGTCACAGGTGGTTCTGAAGCGGCAGTCAACGAGGCAGGTATCGGTGGGTTCAATGCTTTGCATGCCCTTTCCACCCGTAATGAAGACTACAAGCGTGCTTCTCGCCCTTATGATGTAACCCGTGATGGGTTTGTACTGGGTGAGGGTGCAGGAGCGCTCATCTTGGAAGAATACGAACATGCCAAGGCACGTGGTGCCAAAATATATTGTGAGCTCGCAGGAGGCGGTCTCTCTGCCGATGCCTATCACCTAACAGCTCCTCACCCAGAAGGAGTAGGAGCAAAGGCAGTGATGAAGAACTGTTTGGCCGATGCACATCTCGCCCCAGAGGACGTAGATGCCATCAACCTACATGGTACTTCCACTCCATTAGGTGATATAGCTGAAACGAAGGCTGTGAAAGAGGTCTTTGGCGAACATGCCTACAAGCTCAATCTCAACTCTACTAAGTCCATGACAGGCCACCTACTTGGTGCCGCTGGAGCGATAGAGGCCATCGCCTCTGTACTGGCTATCACACACCAAGTAGTCCCTCCAACCATCAACTTTGAAAATCCTGATGAGAACATAGACCAAAAACTCAACTTCACCTTTAACCAACCACAAAAACGCGAGGTAAAGGTTGCTATGAGTAATACCTTTGGTTTTGGAGGACATAATGCTTGTGTATTGTTCAAAAAATTGGATTAGATGCTATTCTTAAAAAAAATAATATCCCGTTTTCAAAAAAAAGACGGGATATTTTTTGCTAAAATGGAGAATCTCTTAGGCTTCCGCCCTAAGGAGATCCATTACTACCAGGAGGCTTTTACCCTTGGTACGGCTCGCTGTGAGGGGACTGCGCCCCATGTGAGCTACGAACGCTTGGAGTTCC
>CAJZFM010000023.1 GCA_915070235.1 uncultured Capnocytophaga sp.
GCCCGCCCAGATCGCCCGCTATTACCAATGGGCAGTCAGTCTCTTCACCATCGGGGCGATAATTGCCGCCTTGTCTCTCTGCTATGGGTTGCGCAACCTCTATATGGCCAAGCTCTCCCAGCTCTTCCCCTTTACCCCTACCAATTTTACCCTACCTTTAGCCGCTTTTGCTTTGGCTATAGTGCTATGTGTGCTCTATAGTGTGATACTCGTTAAGGGAGTGAAAGATGAAAAGTGAAAAATGTAGCCAAACGAATGAGCTTGGGTATGTGGTGAAGGTAGAGACGCAATTTATTGTGTCTTTTGTTAGTGAGAGTCTTTGGCAGCTGGGTATGTAAGGCAATTCACTCTTGAAAAAGAGTAAGATGTATAATGTTCAACTATAATATATTATAACAATATGAAATTTGAAACTAAGAATGTTCTAACTATTAAAGGGAATTTCTTTGTGCCCGATTATCAAAGAGGATATCGTTGGGGAGAAAATGAGGTTAAGCAACTTCTTGAGGATATTTATGAAAATGGGCTGAAATCTTATTATTTACAGCCTATTGTGGTAAAGCCTATAAAAGGAGAAGACTTTGAGTTGATAGATGGACAGCAACGCCTTACAACTCTTTATCTGCTTTTAAATTATCTTGAAAAATCATTTTCAGGAGAAAGTAAAACAAGCAGAAAATATGAGATTACCTATGAGACTCGTAAAGAAACACACTCTTATCTCACAGATTTAGATCCTAATAAAAAAGAGGATAATATAGATTTCTTCTTCATATACAATGCTTATCGAACCATTAAAGAGTGGTTTAAAGATGATAGAAGCACTATTAATAAGTTTTATTTTTATTTAACAGAGTATGTAAAAATAATCTGGTACGAACCAGAAGATAATGTTAGCGGGGTAGACCTATTCACTCGTTTAAATATAGGTCGTATCCCTCTTACGAACTCCGAATTAGTACGAGCCCTCTTCCTTAGTCGTAATAGCAACCTTACCCCTGCTGAACAATTAGAGATTGCTGCCGAATGGGATAGTATAGAAAAAGAACTACATCAGCCCTCTTTTTGGGCTTTTCTTACCAATTATCAACCTGAAGACTATCCTAATCGTATAGACTTACTTTTTGACCTAATGGCAGGTGGTAAAAATAGAGATAAATATGCTACTTTCTTCTATTTCAATAATAAAATAAAAGAAAAAGAGAGAAAACAAGCTATTTGGAAAGATATTGTAGCCTACTTTGCCCGACTTAAAGAGTGGCATGAAAACCGAGAAATTTTCCATAAAGTAGGCTTCTTAGTGGCAGTAGGTAATAAGGATAAAGCACTTATCAATCTGCTAAATAATACAGAGGGAAAGAAAAAAGATGAAGTATTAGTCTATCTTGACTCTCGAATAAAAGAAGAGATAGAAAAGGTAAGTTTAGAAGAACTAACCTATCAAAGTAAAAATACCCATCAGGTTCTATTGCTGTTTAATGTACTTTCAGTTATGAATATCAAGGATGAAAATTTGCGTTTTCCTTTTGATAAATACAAAAGTAGTTCTTGGAGTTTAGAGCATATTCACGCTCAAAATGCTGAAACTCTTAACACTACTGAAAAACGTAAAGAATGGTTAGCCGCTCACAAAGAAGCACTATATAACATAAAAAAGAATAATGATGTTCTACGTAATGAAGAAGAGAATGAAGATCACATAAAAAATATTATAGATAGAATAGAGAAATTAGAACAACAAACTTCTATTGTAGGAACACAGTTTGATGAGTTACAAAAAGAAGTGTTTGAGCAATTGTCAAACGAAACAGAAGGTGATTACTTGGATAGTCTTGCCAATATGGCTCTTCTAAATGTAGGTAACAATGCAGCGCTGAATAATTCCGTTTTTGAAGTAAAACGGCGTAAAATTATTGAAATGGATAAAACAGGCGCCTATATTCCCTATTGTACAAGAATGGTATTCTTAAAATATTATACACCAACCCCCTCTAACTTACACTTTTGGGGAGCTGATGACCGTGAGGCTTATATAAAAGCCATTAGAGAAACATTAAAACCTTATTTGAAAACTGAATTAAATCCAGAACCTGAAAATACTAAAGCATAATGGAACAAGAGAAATATACTTTTACAGATGTTTGTCAGCAAGATCTTGACGGCATCGAAATTCCTATCATACAGCGTGATTACGCACAAGGTCGTGAAAAAGAAGAGAAAAAGCGCGATCGTTTTCTCAAAGCACTTTTAAGAGCAGTAAATTCTGAAAAAGGTATCACTTTAGATTTTGTCTATGGCAGTGTAATAGATAAAAAACTTGTGCCTTTGGACGGACAGCAACGCCTTACTACCTTGTTCCTATTACATTGGTATGCTGCCAAACGTGAAAATATACCTGCTGGACAATGGGAAGTATTGAAAAAATTCAGTTATGCAACTCGCCCCAGTGCACGTCGCTTCTGCGAACAACTTTTAGTCTTTGTTCCTGATTTTGATGCTGGAAAACACCTGTCTGAACAGATCTGTAATGAGGCATGGTTTCCTATGGCTTGGAATGATGATCCTACGGTAGAGGGAATGCTGAGAATGCTTGATGCCATACATCGTACTTTTGCAGGAACTATCCATCTCTGGAAAGCACTCACTGAGGATAGAAAAATTACTTTCTACTTTAAAAAATTAGAAGATATGGATATTACCGATGATATCTATATCAAAATGAACTCTCGTGGCAAACCCCTTACTGATTTTGAACACTTTAAAGCTGAATTTACAGAGGCTATTAGAGAAACGATTGGTAATGATACTATTAGCCATAAAATAGATATCGCTTGGACAAATATGCTTTGGCCTTATCGCAGTAGTAATAACATTATTGATGAAGAGTTCTTAAATTATTTCCATTTTCTTACGGACATCATTCGTATAAAGAGTGATAACGATATGGGTAATAACAAGGATTACTTCGAGATGATTCCTTTTTACAAAAGAAATAATAACAATGTTACTTTCTTAGAGAAAGCTTTTGATCTTTGGGAGGGAGTAAATATTGATGAGGTTTTTAACGCCTATCTTTCTGGAGAAGACTATGAAACAGGTAAAGTGAAAGTGTATGATAAGCAGACTAATCTTTTTAAAGATTGCTGCAAGAACTATACAGGTGTAGGTACACGTGGTTCTTTCGGTTTCAATAAGATGTTGATATTGTATGCTTTTATAGTTTGGAAAACTAAAGCTACCAATATTACAGACTCAGATTTTGCCCGACGCATACGCATCGTACGCAACTTAGTTTGGAACTCTACGGACGAAATTCGTTTAGAACGAATGAAAAATCTTTTAGAAGAAGTAGAAGAAATTGTAATAAATGCCTCCTTAACAGAAGAATCCAATGGTTTTAATATTCGGCAAAAACGAGAAGAAATTGAGAAAATAGCTTGGTGTGACCAAAATCCTAACCTTACAGAGAAACTCTTTGAATTAGAAGACCATTGGACTTTATGTGGCTGTATAGCTGCTGTTGGGTTGGATAATCCTGAAAACTTCGATTCTTTTAGAGCCCTTTTTGACAATGATTTACTTTTGGTAAGTAAGGCACTACTTACTTATGGGGATTACAGTCAAACATATACAGATAAGCGCTATCGTTTTATAGCAAGTCATAATTATAGAACTTGGCAGGAAATGCTTCAGCCTTCACAACAGAGAAAAGAGTTTGAAAAAACGAAAGATACTATTGCTTTGTTGTTAGGTAGTCTTAAGAGCCTCTCTGCTGCTGACCTTGAAAAACAAATACAAACCTATCTAAAAGATGCTAATACTCTAAAAGATTGGCGATATTATTCTATTAAGTACAGTTCTATTTTAAGCTATGCTCAAAATGGAATGTACTATCAAGAAGAGGAATGGCAACAACACTACAATATTGAAGTCTTACGAAAAAATTCTTTCAGAGGTTTTCATTGGAATGCTATTTTAATAGCTATCTATGAAGAAACTGAAGAAACTGAATTAGTTAAAGATGATTGGGGAAGTCCATTCACTTTAAAGAATGGCATGACCCTCGAAAATACAGATGAGACTTTGATATTCAGGGATAATGACAAGATAGTTCACACTGAAAAAATCCCTCAAACTTCTGAAGGTATTGATCTTATTGACCGCGTAGAAAAAGCATTAGAACTTATTAGAACATACCAATAAGAAGATAGAGTAGATCATTAGTATTTGTCAATAACCCTATCTCGGACAAGGATTTTACACTGTAATTAAATGAATACTAATCATTTGAAACAAACGTTTAACAAATTTTGATAAATAGTAGTGTCATAAAATGAATAGCCCAAAGAAACCTAAAGACCTGCTAAGGGCTTCTGTAGCGGAGTATCTAACCTTTGTCACCGCTACAGGAGAGAGCAGTATCCAAAGCCTCTATGCCGACGAGAATGTATGGCTTTCCCAAAAAATGATGGGATTGCTCTATGGGGTAGAAATCCCTACTATCAATTACCACCTAAAAAAGATATTCGAAGACAATGAATTAGATGAGGATTCAGTTATTAGAAATTTTCTAATAACTGCCGATGATGGGAAAACCTATAATACGAAGCACTATAACCTATCGGCGATTATTGCCGTAGGCTACAAGGTCAATTCGGAAAGGGCGGTGCAGTTCCGCAAATGGGCTACGCAAATCATAGAAGAATTTACCATCAAGGGCTTTGCCATGGATGATGAACGGCTGAAAAACGATGGAACCCTGCTAGGAAAGAAGTATTTCGAGGAACAGCTACAACGTATCCGTGAAATACGCCTCTCCGAACGCAAGTTCTATCAGAAAATCACTGATATTTACGCTACTTCCATTGATTACGACCCCAAAGCCTCTGCTACCCAACGCTTTTTTGCAACCGTACAGAACAAACTACATTGGGCAATTCATGGATATACCGCTGCCGAGGTAATTTATGAGCGTGCCAATTCTGAAAAACCCCATATGAGACTGACCACTTGGAAAGATGCCCCTGAGGGGAAAATCTATCCCTTTGATGTAGTTGTAGCCAAGAACTACCTTACCGAACATGAAATGGCACAGCTACAGCGTTTAGTCTCTGCCTACTTGGATATGGCTGAAGATATGGCCTTGAGGCATATCCCTATGACCATGAGCGATTGGGAGGTACGCCTGAACCGTTTTTTAGAATTTGCCGACCGAGAGGTCTTACAAGATGCTGGTAAAATCACCGCCGAGATCGCTCACACACATGCCTTAGCGGAGTTTGAAAAGTATCGTATCGTACAAGACCGCCTCTTTCAGTCGGATTTTGATAAATTTATTGACTCATGAACACTAAGTAATTACGACAAACCAATTAAACCTATCCACACAAGGGAGTTGATACCCCAAGACCCCGCCTCCGTGTTCTTGGAGCATATTCATGCAGAGAAAGAGCAGCTTATCAAGGATAAAAAGTCCAAGTATTGTTATATTAGCTTTTCGCTTAATTTGTGGCACTATTTTTGTGGTTTCTGCAAAATACCTAAATCAATATCTCAGACAGAACTGCCTGTAGAGACTTGTCCTCCACATGTCCGCTATGTCCGCTAAAAATAGTCACTTATTACCAGCTTAGATAAAAAGCGTGCAATATCAGCAGTCAGTAACTCAAAACTAAAAGCTATGAAAAGATCTCTCTTGTGCCTTCTGATAACCCTCACTGCTTGCCAGTCTAAAAAAGAAGAGCAAGCCACAACCACCCTTGCTCCTACAGAACAAAGTCCAATAACCACTGAACGAACAACGGCTAAGCAGGGAAAAACACAGCAAACCTCTACCCCTGCCCGAGCAGACTTTCCCGTTGGCTCGGTAGTATATGTATTGAGCAAAGAAGATGCCAGCCCCGCCCCAGAAAAGGAAAACCAGCCCCAAACAGAGGATTTTGCCTTGGGAACTAAATTGGAAATAGTAGGGGAGGAAGGCCCCTATTACAAGGTCAAAAAGGGAGCACATGAGAGCTATGTCCTCAAGAACGAAGTAGGTTATAAGGAAGAGTCCTTCTCTAAAGAGGAGTTAGGACAAATCAATACACTTTTTGAGTACAAAGGTACCACACGTATCCCTAAGGATTTGGATAATATCTCAGAGTTTTTCTCTATCTCCCTTATCTCTGAAGCTGAATACCAACAAGCGCTACAGCAGCGCCCCAAGTCTTTTGATAAAGGGGAGGCCATTGAGAAAACAGGAAAAATCCTATCCCTACCTTGCCAAAAGAAAAAGGTAAGATATGAGGACATCAGTCAGGGCGGATTTGATGAGACTATCTATAGCTATGTAGGCGAACATAAGGACATAGAGCAATATATTGTACGTGTGACAGGAGCCCAAGTGGTGCCCTATATACTCACCGATAAGACCACAGGCAATGAGCTATATATGGACGGCTTTCCTTTGCTCTCGGCCGATAGAAAACATATTATCACCCTACATACCGACCCCGTCAATGACGAAACCGATATAGCCCTCTATCGCATAGAGGGTGCCGCACCCTTGCGCCTTAAGACTATGGTCAAAGCCTCCTTGGCTTGGTGGCGATGTGCCATGCACCAGCAGACCCCTATTTTCTTAGGACAGGACAATGCTCTCTATGCTCCTATCTACCCCATTGGCCTACCTGAAAACACAAACAAACTACTCTATATCAAAACAAAGATTAATGATTAATGGCAATAAACATTAATCATTAATCATTGTTGGCATTAATCATTAATCATTAATCATTTTCTGTGATTCTCTCAAACTGTTCCCAAAAGTCAGGGAAGGACTTACTTACCACTTCCATATCATTGATAATCAGAGATATTTTTAGTGAAAGTGGCGCAAAGGCCATTGCCATACGGTGGTCTCCGTAGGTATTGATAGAGACATTACGAGGAATTTTACGAGTGGCTGTACTACCGATCCATATTTCCTCTTGGGAGATATGTACCTCACCATTTAGCTTCGTCAGTTCGTTTTTGAGTGCTTCCAATCGGTTGGTTTCCTTGATGTTAAGCGTATGTAAGCCACTCAAAAAGCACTCTATCCCAAGGCCAAAACAAGTAACCGCAATCGTCTGTGCGATATCGGGACAGTCCATCAGGTTATAGGAAAATATGGGTGAGAGCAGGTCGCGCTCCTTGACAAGCTGTATTTTGTCCTCCCAAAATATAGTACGCACCCCGAAGGCCTGATAAATATCCGCTACGATACGGTCGCCTTGCAGACTTTTCTCTTTATAATAATTCATATAAAGTGAAGAGCCCACAGGACTGAGTGCCACCATACTATAGAAGTACGAGGCCGAACTCCAGTCGGGCTCCACGACAATCATCTGTGGGGTAATTGCCATTGTATGGGGAATGGTGAAGGTGTTTCCCTCAAAAGTCCCCTCTATACCCAGCTCATTGAGTAGCGAAAGGGTCATTCTAAGGTAAGGAAAGGAGGTAATCTCCCCATCCAAATGTAGCGTCAGCCCATCGGTAAAGGACGGTGCCACAAGGAGCAAGGCCGAGATATATTGGCTGCTTACATTGGCTTTGATAGAGAGTTGCCCACCTTGTAGCTGCTTGCCGCGAATATGCAAGGGAGGGAATCCTTCTGCCTTAGAGTAGTAGATGTCTGCCCCTAATTGGCGCAAGGCATCTACCAAGATACCAATAGGGCGCTCCTGCATACGAGCCGAGCCTGTCAGTAGGACATCTCTGTACTGGCAGGCGGCAAAGTAGGCTGTCAGAAAGCGCATAGCTGTGCCCGCATCTCCTATGTCTATAGTACTATCACCACAGTATAGTCCCCTATACATCGCCTCCGAATCCTTCGAAGGAGAGGCATTTTCTATTTGTAGTGTCGGATAAAGAGACTGTAGTAGCAGAAGTCGGTTTGTTTCACTCTTAGAGCCTCCGATGGTTAAGGTAAGGTTGTTGTCGTTTTTTAAGCGTTTTTTCTTTAGACGAATATCCATGTTGCATTTTAGAAAGTGCAAAATTACAAAAACTTTCAAAAAATAAATACGTAACTCGCTTATTTTTGGCTATAAATTAACTTTTTTAACGTGTATAGAGGTTGAAGGGTATCAGCAATAAAGGATTGTAGCTAAAATGCTATATTGCTAAAAATCATAAAACATTTCATTTATTCAATAGAAATTCCTATCTTTACACCTTCAAACAAAATTAATGGTTAATGATTAGCGCCGATAATGATTGATACCAATGATCTGACGGACATTAATCGTTAATCATTAGTCATTAATCGTTAGTTAATGAATTGGCTATCAAAACTTTTCAAAGGAACATTCTCGGCTTCGCCAAGTTCTAGTCCATATATGAAAGAATCACAAAGTGAACTCCCTATTGATGAGGCTTTTGTAAAAAACTTCAAAGATAAGGGGGGTATCTTTGTCTATATAGAAAAGCGAGAAGACCTCCCCAAGGTATTCCAAACTGTGCTCAGCGAAGCAGGCGAAGATACTTTTGTCTTTACCCACAACGAACACTTAGAGCAGCAGCTCTCGGGGGATTTTCCCGATTGTTTTATTACCAATGACCAGCTCGCCACTCATCTTTTGACCGATTGCGAATACTTGGTAGCCGAAGAGGGTTCCGTTATGTTCTCCTCTCGCCAACTGGGACAAAAACGCTTGGACGAACTCCCTTCTACCCTGATTGTAGTGGCTAAAATCAGCCAAATCGTGGCCACCCTGATGGATGCCATGGGCGGACTCAACCGACAAGTACATCAGGAGCGCCCCAATAATATACGCACCCTTAGAGCCTTCACTCCCCCCGAAGAAAAAGATTCTATCTTCTACGAAAACTGTTACCGAACCACATATCTACTCCTTTTGGAGGACTTAAATACAAACGAATGAACGAATTATTAAAACGCTGTATCACAGGGATTATATACGTATTCCTACTTCTTACAGCCATCATGCTCTCCAATGCTGAGGCCTTCGGCTTCCTTTTCCTTGTCTTCGGACTGATATGTCTGTTCGAGTTCAAGCGATTGGTTCGCCTTACAGGAAGCACTATCTACCTGATTTTTCTATCCCTTTGGTGGTGCTTTAACTATCTGATTCCCATAAGCGAATTCGGAAGCAACCTCTTTGTCTATCTACTGCTTTTGGCAGTCATCTCCACCGATATTTATTTGGTGTTTTACCTTTACAAAAAGGAAGAGGTCAAGTATGAGACTTGGCAGAAATTCCTCCTAAATCTATTCTATGTAGGGGGTGGCTGCTTATTTATCTCACTACTTTACAAATTAGAAATCTATAAGAACGAACGAGAGTTGTCCAATCCTTTTGCCTTTTGGGAATTTTCCCAATGGCGCTTCTCCGAGGCTTTCTCCGAGGCACAACATACCATGATTGCCCTCTTAGCCATTATCTGGGCAAGCGATAGTTTTGCCTATGTCTCAGGTCGTTTCTTAGGCCGCACCAAGCTCTTCCCTTCGGTCTCTCCCAAGAAGACGGTAGAGGGCTTCATAGGAGGACTTGTAGGTGCCTTGCTTATTGCGGCATGGCTCTCCCTATATAGTAACAAAGAGCTATGGAAGTGGCTGATAGTAGCAGCGGTCTTGGTGGTAACGGGTACCTTGGGTGACTTGGTAGAGTCTAAGTTCAAGCGTGTAGCAGGCAAAAAGGACAGTGGTACCATACTCCCAGGGCATGGAGGCTTACTCGATAGGCTTGATAGCCTTATTTTTGCCTCTCCCTTTGCCTTTATCACGCTATTGGTGCTTTCTTATTTCTAAAACCACTTTGACCACCTTATGGAAGCTATACCTGTTGAAGCAAGAGTATGTCATTGAGGATTTTAAGGGGACTTTTCCTTTATTATAACGATAAAACAGGCCTAAACCTATACCAAATGTCTAAGGAATAAAAAGCAAAGAAAATAGTTGGCTTTTTGTTTGTTTATTCCTATAATATTCCTTACCTTTGTAGAAAATTTGGTTGTTAGTAGTCAGTTGTTAGTCGTTAGTTGTTAGCTGTTAGTTGTTAGTTGCTAGTTGTTAGTCGTCGGTTGTTAGTTCTAAGAACTAATCACTAACCACTAACCACTAACCACTAATCACTAACCACTAACCACTAACCACTAATCACTAATCACTAACCACTGATAAATTAAATAATAATGGACGTACAAAAAATTATGGCCTCTTTGGAGGCAAAACACCCAGGAGAAAAAGAGTACTTGCAAGCAGTACACGAAGTGTTGGAATCCGTACAGGAGGTCTATAACCAACATCCTGAATTTGCGAAGGCAAAAATCATTGAGCGTATTGTAGAGCCTGATCGTATCCATACCTTCCGTGTGGATTGGGTTGATGACAAGGGAGAGGTACAATCCAACCTCGGTTATCGTGTGCAGTTCAATGCCGCTATCGGGCCTTACAAAGGCGGTATCCGTTTCCACAAAGCGGTAAACCCTTCTATGCTAAAATTCTTAGGTTTTGAACAAACCTTCAAAAATGCGCTTACTACACTCCCTATGGGCGGTGCCAAAGGTGGTTCCGATTTTGACCCAACAGGTAAGTCCGATGCCGAAATTATGCGTTTCTGCCAAGCTTTCATGCTTGAGTTGTGGAAATACATAGGCCCTGATACCGACGTACCTGCTGGTGACGTAGGAGTAGGAGGCCGTGAAATCGGTTATATGTACGGTATGTACAAAAAATTGGCGCACGAATACAATACAGGGGTACTCACAGGTAAGGGTATCAACTGGGGTGGCTCCCTTATCCGTCCAGAAGCAACGGGTTATGGAGCGCTTTATTTTGTAGATCATATGCTTAAAAAGCTCGGTCGCGATATCAAGGGACAGCGTGTAGTGGTTTCTGGTTTCGGTAACGTGGCTTGGGGTGCTTCTGAAAAAGCTACCCAATTGGGGGCTAAAGTAATTGGTCTCTCTGGCCCTGATGGCTGTGTGGAAGTACCTGGTGGTATGACTCAAGAAATGATTGGCTACCTACTTGAACTCCGCGCTTCCAACCGCAATATCGTAGCACCTTTCGCTGAAAAATTCCCTAAAGAAAGCAAATTCACCGCAGGCAAAAAAGCATGGGTGATCCCTTGTGATATCGCCTTGCCTTGTGCTTTCCAAAACGAATTGAACGGAGACGATGCCAAAACCCTTATCGCCAATGGCGTAAAACTCGTAGCAGAAGTATCCAACATGGGTTGTACTCCTGAGGCTATCAAGGCTTTCCAAGATGCTAAATTGCCTTTCGCTCCAGGTAAGGCAGTCAATGCAGGTGGGGTAGCTACTTCAGGTCTCGAAATGACACAGAACGCAGCTCACCTTTCTTGGACTTCCGAAGAGGTAGATGCTAAGCTACACCAGATTATGGAATCTATCCACAACGCTTGTCTCAAGTACGGACAAGAAGGAAACTACATCAACTATGTAAAAGGAGCCAACATCGCTGGTTTCATGAAAGTAGCACATGCTATGCTTGACCAAGGAGTGATTTAATAATTGAATATAGTTGTCTTCAAAAAAGGCTGTCTCGCTTTATGAGGCAGCCTTTTTCTTATAGCTTGAGCTTAATACCTCCGTTGAACACAAAACCGTCCAAGGGAGCATAGATATCTTTGAATACGGGAGCACGCTCACTACCTGTATAGATACTTCCAAAACGGGTCTGACGTACATCCAAGAAGTTTTCAAAATTGATATAAACAGAACAATGTTTCCATAATTTCTCTACTATAAAACCTGTCATCCAGTAAGGATGCCCACGCTCTCCATCACTCAGCAGCTGTGAACTGAAATAATAGGCTTCTAACCCGATTTTCCACTTATCTTCCACTTCGTAAAACAAAATAGAGTTGGTACGGTGCTTAGCAGTAAGCAGATTGTCCGTAAAGACATCTCCCTCATGGAATTGAGTGTTGGTTAGGGTGTAACCCAAGAAAAGTTTGAAGTCCTTGTAACCTATTTTTACATTGGTTTCCAATCCTTTGGTGAGGATATGCCCTTCTATATTGGTTAGGTGATACTTCTTAGGTGATAGGTTTTCCAGCAATAGCGGATGGTCTAAGTAAGTATAGAAAAAGAGTTGATTGATACTCAGAGTCCATTCCTCTCCTAAAAGGGTCTGGTAATTAATATCAAAGTTGGCGCCATAACTCTTCTCCAACCGATTCTTTTGGCTACTCACAGGCAAGATGTTTTGATAATGAAATCGTTCGCTTTCCTCTGTGAATAAGGTAGGTGTTTTATACCCCAATCCGCCTGATATGCGGAAAGTGAGTTTCTCTGATAGGAGAAAGAGGCTGGCTAGCTTAGGAAGTACTACCCATCCATAGTCTTTGACAAAATCGGTGCGCAAACCACTTTCTATCTCCAACCATGGGGCGGTTTTCCAAGTATTTTGGGCAAATCCTCCTACAATCATCTCCTGCTCATCTCTCAAAGGGAAGGTAGTAAGAGGCTGTTCCTTAAAACGATGATCTAAAAGGGTTACTCCTATAATCCAGTCTGTTTTTTCTCTTTCCAAACCATAGAACCCTTCTGTAAAGCTGCTTAGCTGTGTTCCTGAAAAACGATAATCAGGCAGGGCAATTTCTCTTTGGAAGTAGTTAATACTACTCTTTAGCTGGAATCGGGAATCCTCACTTATATGGTGGTCAAATGTTAGCTGGCTACCATAGCGATGAGTATTGTTTTCCTCAAAATAGTGATAGGCAGGGTCGGTATTGCCCCTTAAGTACTCTATATGTCCTCCTAACCGCTGCTCCACCATGGCATTTATCCCTATGTTCAGCGAGGTGTCTTCGTCAAAATAGAGGAATAGCTTGGGATTCACTACCCAGCGTTCAAAGCGAGGAATGGCAGAAAAGGGAGTGTCACTTGGTGCATAGGCTTGGTTTCTGCTATGAGAAGCAAAAAGAGTGGTACCTACATGATTGAATTTTTGTCCATAGAATGCATTCAAGTTTAATCCCTTAGCCGATGTGCCGTCTATATGAAAAACTAGCTCTCTCGCTGGGGTAGGGGTCTTAGAGATCAGATTGACCAATCCTGCTATGGCACCTCCTCCATAGAGGGTGGAGCTGGCACCCTTGATGACTTCCACCTGCTTGAGGTCCAAGGGGGGCGTTTGCAGCAAACCCAAGCCACTGGCAGCTCCAGAGTAAGCAGGGAATCCGTCCTTGAGTATCTGGGTATAGCGCCCATCCAATCCTTGGATACGAATACCTGCATTGGCACTGATTGGAGAGGTTGTCTGTACTTGTATACCAGTGCTTTCACTCAGTAGTACTCGCAAATCACTGGGGCGCATGTTGCCTTTTTCATCTAGCTCTTCAGCTGCAATAAGCTCAATACGAGTAGGCACTTTCTCTATGGTACGGCTACTACGTGTGGAGGTGATAGTCAGCCCCTCCAGCTCGGTCTCTTCTTCCTCTAATTCAAGGATAAGAGGAATATTAGTCTGGGTAATAGTGTATTCAAGGCTTCTAAATCCAATAAAGGAGAATACCAGTACCTCTCCAGAGGCTGCTTTGATAGAGAAATCTCCTTGTTCATTGGTAGTAGTGCCTCTTGGAGTATCTTTGATGCGTATGGAAACGCCCAAAAGAGGTGTTTTATCCGTTGCGGAGGTAATATGTCCGCTTATTTTTTGCTCCTGCCCATAGAGGATACTACCGCCAAAGAGAACAAAGAGCAATATAATGATATTTTTCATGGAATTTTGTATGTAATAAATAGATAATGTTGGCACGAATTACAAAAACGTACCAGTCAAAGTAAAGTAGGGGCGAATGGCAATTCACCCTTATGTTGAAGAATTAAGCTATTTTAGGAGGAACCCAGATATTTCCCAAGTAGGAATCTATAATAATAATATAGGGGTAGGAAATCAAGTGTTTGGTTTCTATAATAGGAGAAAGTGTTTCCAAGGGCGTCTCTTCAGAGACAGGAAGAGAAAGTACCATTTGGCAGCAATTGCAGATACATAGCGGGTTGCATAGGTCTATATCACCAGAAGAATGAGAGTGAGATGCACTCATCTCAGCCGTATCATTGCCCTCATATATAGGCATATCACTATATGGCAATACCAACAATGCCAGAAGATAAAGACCTAATATGAATGCAATACTTTTCAAGTTCTGAGTTTTTATTTTGAGTTACTAATGACCCTTGCTGGTGCGAGCTTGCAGCTCGTACCTATGATTATAGAGCTTGTAGCTCCCATAGAGAGCCAAAAAATCTACCTAATGCAAGCTCGCGCCAGCAGAGGAGAATTGAATTTTAGTAGTCAGTTGCCAGTAACTAATCACTAACAACTGACCACTAACAACTATTTCTTCAGATAGTGGCTTACTATTCCCCAAGTGATAGCCGCCAATACAGCGGTTACTCCAGAGATAAAGA
>CAJZFM010000024.1 GCA_915070235.1 uncultured Capnocytophaga sp.
TAAATAGAAAATAGTTAAAAATAAAAATTATAAGATGAAGCCAATTTTTTTCTCTATTGTATTGACAACCAGTTTATCTCTTGCCCAAACAGCAGGAAAAGAAGATTATAAGAACCCCTTCAAAGGCCCCGTAAGCAGTGTCCGTATCATCACTTATAAGGCTTTGGACAAAGGAGGCGGTAATTATGACAAAGGTGATGTGGAAAAAGGAATGGAAAACCTGCTTATTTCCTATGATAAAAAAGGAAATATGACAGAGAAAATCGCCTATTACCCTAACGGAAGTGTCTGGTGGACTGCCAATTACAGATATGAAGGGAGTGATGTCAAAAAGAAAGCTCCTGTAAAAACACCTCCCAAAAAGGCAGCTCCCTTAGAAAAAGGAGAAGAGGGCTTCAAGGGGAAAGTGGTCTATCGCTATGATAAGAAAGGCCAAAAAACAGAAGAGACTTCCTATGATGACAAGAATACACTGCTTTGGCGCTATGTATACCGCTATGATGCCAGAGGAAACCAAATAGAACGCGATAGTTTTGACCCACAGGGTAATCTTATCGGTAGGGAGATTTGTCGTTATGATATGAACAATCGTATGACCGAACGCTCCATTACCATGAAAAACCAATTGGCCTACCAAGGAAAATGGGAGTATGATGATAAGGGAAAAGTATTGAAGAAAGAAGAGTTCTTTACCGAACATATTGCCCCAGAGAAAATTAACAGTATGGTGGAGGACGAGCTCCGTATCAAGGGGGTATTGTGGAAAAAATTTGTCTATTCCTATGATAACAAAGGAAATAGAACAGAAGTAAATGTCTATGATGCTAAGGCCAGCGAACACCCTTCACTACAGCCGGAGGCACAACAAAAAGAACCTGAAAAAGAAGAGCCTAAGCAGCTCTCTTATGACGAGTTGCCTAATCCTAAGTTACTCTTCGTAGAGGAATATAATAATGTGGGGGCTCTTTGGAAAAAAGATACTTATACCTATGATGAATCAGGTAGAGTAACCCAAATAAAGTCCATGGACAACAAGGACAAACCTCAGTTCAACTATACTTATGCCTATGATGATAAGGGCAATGAGACCGAACGTGCTACCTATGATAAAGATAACAAGCTTGTACAACGCACCACCTACAGCTATGATGACAGAGGAAATATGATTGAGATGGTGGAATATGATGCCAATGGAAAGCTCTCCCAAAAGGAAACTTACAAGTATGATGTCAAAAACAAAAAAGTAGAACAACAGGGTTATAACCTCAACGGAAGTTTAGCTTATACTTTCAGGTATCTTTATAATCCTAAGGGAGAACTCATAGAGACTCGTACCTTTGACCCAGCGGGTAACCTAACCTCCAAGCTCACTCAGCACTTTAAGTTTGACGCTTATAAGAACTGGACAGAACGTATCCAATACACCGATGGCAAAGGCTCATACATCACCGAGCGCACTATAGAATATCACAAGAGTAATTAAAATAAATTAAGTAGAATAAAGAAAGAGGCTGTCGGAAAAGGACAGCCTCTGTTTTTGCTTGTAGGGTGTTTTGTATAGGTGCTATTTGTAGAGACGCTATTTATAGCGTCTCCCTCCTCCCCTTATCAAAATGTAACCCCAACGCAGAGTATCATAGCCGAAAAGCTCTTGCCTGCCAAGTTGTTATACTGATACTTGATTCCACCCTGATACTGCTGCCGGTAATAATTAGCTCCCACAGCAAAAGAGAAGATATCTGAGTAAGTAAAAGCCGTATATTGTAATTGATAGGCCAGCGAAAAAGGCCTATAGACAAAGATTTCAGCATCTTGGGTCATAGCAAATCCAAATTGGTTAATGCCGTTGCCTATATAGCCTGCTCCTAATCCCCAGCTAAGGCTCATGCGCTGGGTACGGATACGGTAATACTGAGCTGTAAGGGATACAAAATCCAAGTGCTCAGAGGGGACACCACGTTGTTTTTCCCAGAAATGGCGATAGGAGAGTGTTGCGCCAAAGCGGCTGCCCATACGTATCTTGCCTTGTAGGTTATTTTGGAAAATGTGGGAACCCAAGGAGAGTTCATTACTAACGGCAGCACGAAAGAGCGTAAAATCCTCTATGATTTGTTTCTCATAGGTATAGTCGCCCTTACCCTTGTAGTAAGGGTAGGGATTGAGCTCAGCTGTCTGCATGCGCCCATACCGCTCATAGCTACTCTCCACCAGTAGGTTATAGCCTAAGATGAAAGTCAGGTCGAAGAGCATCGGAAGGAAAGAGACATCGTCCCAAGCAGAACGAGCCTGATAGCTCCCATCGGAGGAAGAGTGATATTCTTCAGTTCCTGAAGTACTTTCAGGGGGAGAAGAGAGCCTATCTTTAGCCTCCTTGAGATCTTGCCCATAGGTGGCAGCACTGCAAAATAGAAAAATAAGTAAAAAATGTTTCATAATAATGACAAATGAGAGTGACAAGTGACAAGTGACCAATACTATAGTGGAATTAGTCACTTGTCACTTGTCGTTAGTCACTAAATCGTTGGTCACTTGTCACTATTCATTAATGATTTCCTTGGTGGTTTTTCTTAAGTAAATCATTAACGGTTTTGACAGGGTTGAAAGTAATCTGTGGTACTTCCACAAAGATACTAATCCAGCCTGCCATGCCTCCGTTCCATAGGCCAGGGAGTTCTAAGGCCTTGAGAGGGCGTCCGTTATAAGATTTCTCGGTGATAAAGCTGAGTTTCTTGTCTTGGAACTCTTCAAGGTCAAATACCTCTCCCTTGTAGTTCTTGATACAGCAAACAAGATCCACAGGGTTGAAGTGGGTAGAGGCCTGTAGGCGTTCCCATTGTTGTGGATTGTCTTTGTCTATCTGTGCCATTTCTATGATTTGTAGGGATTCGTTGCCATCGGCGTCCTTTATCCAGAAGGGGCCACCGCCTATTTCGCCTTCGTTCTTTACCATACCACATACACGAATAGGGCGGTTCAGTGCCTGATAGATGTATTCTATCATATAGCGTTTGGCAAACTTATGTACATAGGAAGGCACCTTGATATTGAGTTCGGGGAGAAACTTGAGGATCTCAGGCAGTTCCTTTTTCTTGAGTTTCTCTTTTTGGATTTTTTGTAGAATCTTATGCACCTTCGAGCGGGTATCTTCCAATTTTCCAGCCAAGACCTCTTTGTAGAAAATAGCCTCATCAGCGTAGGATTCTACCACTACATTATCTATGTTTTTGATAAAGATAATGTCGGCATTCAGTTCGTTGAGGTTTTTAAGCAAGGCACCATGTCCGGCAGGGCGGAAGAGTAGTTGGTTTTTCTCATCGCGGAAGAACTCATTGTCAAGGGTCAGTGCCACCGTATCGGTACTTTCACTTTGGTGAGAGAAACTCACCTCAAAGTGTACCCCATACTGCTTTTCCAAGTTGGGGCGTATCTCGGCCAATTGGTTTAAGAAAAGGGTGCTGTATTCCTTACCAATAGTAAAGTGGATATTGACCACCTCTCCCTGAGCGGCATAGAGGAAAGCCTCTCTGAAGTGTTCTTCAAAGGCGGTAACTACCTTTTCGCCATATTTGTGGAAGGGGAAAAGCCCTTTGGGTTTGTTTTTGTAGTTAAAAGGCTCTTCCTTGAGTAGGATATGGGCAATACGGAGCTTTTTTTCGTCCTCATTGAGACCATCAAAGGCCTTATGCTGTTCTATATACAATTGCAAAGCGTCATAGAAAGCAAATTGAGGGAGGTATTGGAAGAAAATTTCCGCATTGGCATTGCCACTTTCCTTGATATACTCATTAAAGGTTTGTTTTTTAGGGTCAAAATCACTCTCAAAGGCCGAAAGGAACTGGAACATACGTGTAGCGGAACCAGAGGCAGGGACAAACTTGAGAATGTCCAAGCTGTTTTTCTTCTTCTGATAGGTAGCCACATACTGAATGGCATCTTCTCTAGAGAAAGAGAGAATACCGCTACCCACATGGGCAGGAGCTACTAAGTTCACAGGGGGGACACCTGCGAGGAAAATGGCTACTTGTTCTTGTAACTTGCTGACTTTGATGCCCTTTTCTCCTAAGAGAAGTTGGTCGTACTCGGTTAATTCTTTCATCGTGTTAGCTTTTGGTTAATTTGTTCAACTCTATCGTCTATATTTCCTTTCAACAAGTGAAAAGGAATGGATTTTTTCTCTAAGAAGTCCTTGAAAAAGGTAAAAACTTCTGTACGTTCCTCGGGCTTATCCCTTAGATCATCAGCCACCCAAGGGGTGTCTATATAAGTAAGGAAGATGTGTTCGTACCTGTGGCTTAGTGCCTGTCGCTCTATCACAGGATCACACTTCCCATAATATATATAGGAGTAAATGACCAGTTCCAAAAGGCAGGTATCACAAAAGAGATACTCCGCAGCCTTAGAAAGTGCCTCATTCTCCAAGCGGATTTGCCCTTTGGCAATAGGTAGCAAGTCCTCCCAAGTACATACGCCATGCTGCTTGTCCCACTTCTCTTGTAGGTAAAGGCGCATATACTCCTTGACCCACTGGGTGTGGTATAGGGAGGCCATCAGCTCGCTAAGAGTAGTCTTTCCCGTGGATTCAGGTCCTACAAAGGCGATACGCTTGCAGAGGCTCGGCTGTTGTATAAGATCTTTTTCCATTCTATATAAGCTAAAATAGCAATAAGGGTAAAAATGGCATATTGTAGGGCGGTAAAAAGGAATCCCTTATAGGTATATAGGGGGATAGAAATGGCATCGCCCACAATCCAAAAAAGCCAATTCTCTATCTTACGCCTTGCCATAAGCCACATACCGACCAAGAAAATGGCGGTGGTAGTGGCATCCACCCAGTCCGTCCATACGAAATGCGCTAAGCCCAAAGTGATCCCCTCCATAGAGAAATCATTGTTGATATAGGGCTTAAAATAATAAACAAACATTACAAAAAGCCAACTCAGCAGCGCCAGCCATAGGGTGGTTTTGGTATCGGAAGCACTCATCTGGGAGATTTCCACATGTACGCTATCCTGACTGTGCTTAGCCCATAGCACCCAGCCATACACACTCATTACAGTATAGTAGGCATTGATAAGCATATCGCCAAAGAGCCTACCCACCCACAACAGATAGACAAAAAGTACCGTACTGATGATGCCTGTGGGATACACCCATATATTCCTTTTCTTGGAAAAAAGCACACTCAGAAGACCGAAGAATACCCCTAATAGTTCTATGGTTAACAAGTGTATAGGCGTATCCTTATACTGGGAAAAGATCCACTCAAAAATGTGGTTCATAATCGTGTCGGTCGGATTTTACTATTTTTATGTAAATAAGTCCTTTTTCTAATAGTTCAAAGACCTCTCTCACTTCATTGGTAAGTACTTCCATAACACGGTCGTATTCGCCATATATCTGAGTGCTTAGTGGGTTCTCATATACGATAAGCCCAGAGGAGCGGAGCTTCTTAATAAAGTGAATAATAGGTGCTTCAAACTCGTCTTGGAGCGGACTAAGGGTAAGTTCTACTGATACTTTCATTGTAAAAATGCATTCGTTTTCGGATAGCAAATATACTAAAAAAAAAGGAAATAGCGCATATTTTTTGAATATATTTTTTGATAAAACTACAAATAGTAGTAACTTTGCCTGCTGTAACAGTAATCGCAAAAGCAATGGCAAGAAAAATAGGTATTTCCAGACAGTTTTTTGTAAAAAGTATGTTTTTCCTACTTTTTCTTCTGCTGATGGGTGTGGTGGTGATTCACAATGCCGATAGTACCATACGTAAGGCTAGTGTGGATAAGCTCTATACGGAGCTTGATAGTATCCCTAAGCGCAAGGTAGCCCTGCTATTAGGCACAGGCAAGACCCTTAAGAATGGGCAGCCCAACCTCTATTTTCGCTATAGGGTGGAGGCAGCGGCAGCTCTTTTCAAGGCTCAGAAGGTGGATTATATCCTTATCAGTGGGGATAATAGCCGCCAAGGGTATGATGAACCTACCGATATGAAAGAGGCCTTGGTAGCCCAAGGTGTGCCTTCACAGAAAATCTACTTGGATTATGCGGGTTTCCGTACCTTGGATTCGGTCGTAAGAGCTAAAGAGATTTTTTCTCTTACCCAGCTAACGGTAGTCTCCCAAGCCTTTCACGACCAGCGGGCGATTTACTTAGCTCAAAAGTATGGCATTGATGCCATTGGCTTTTGTGCCAAAGATGTAGATAAGTATTCAGGCTTTAAAACCAGAGTAAGGGAGTACTTTGCCCGAGTGAAAGTCTTTTGGGACTTGACTTTTGGGGTGAAACCCAAGTTCTTGGGAGAGAAAATAGAAATACATTAGTTATGCAGGAGATAGGAAATTTGTACTTGATACCCAACCTATTAGGAGAGAGTGAGGTCTCTGAGGTCTTGCCCCCTCGTGTGCGAGAGGTAGTACTACACTGCAAGCACTTTATAGTGGAGAATGCCAAGAATGCCCGACACTTCATCAAGCAGATAGCCCCCGAACACCCCCAAGCGGAATTGGAGCTTTTCGTACTGAACAAGTATACACTGGAGGAGGATAAGCAGCAGTTTCTATCCCCTTGTCTTTCAGGCTATCCCATGGGAATTATCTCCGATGCGGGTTGTCCTGCCATAGCCGACCCAGGCAGCGACATTGTGCGCTTGGCACACCACAAGGGCATACGTGTGGTGCCCTTGGTAGGGCCATCCTCCTTGCTGCTATCCCTTATGGCCAGCGGTATGAATGGGCAGTCTTTTGCCTTCAATGGTTATCTGCCTATAGATAAGGGGGAGCGTAAGGCCGCCCTTAAGCGCTTGGAGAAAAGAGCTAAGGAAGAGCGACAATCCCAGCTTTTTATAGAGACACCTTACCGCAATGAGACACTCTTGGATGAGATGTTACAGCTGCTCTCCCCACAGACTTCCCTATGTGTGGCCACCAATGTAACCCTTGCGGGAGAATCCATACATACCTATACCGTAGGGGAGTGGCGGCATAAGCGCAAAGGGCTGCAATTGGACAAACAACCGACGATTTTTATATTATTATAAGGGCGAATTGCTATTCGCCCCTACAACTCAAAATTTTCAGCATGCTTGAAAAGAAAAATTTAGACTATGAAAAAGTGGTACTGGTGGGTGTGATTACCACTACTCAAAACGAAGAAAAAGCCCACGAATATTTGGACGAATTGGAGTTTTTGACCTATACGGCAGGTGGAGAGGTGATTAAGCGCTTTACCCAACGCCTTGACACCCCCAATCCTAAGACTTTTATCGGCACAGGAAAGATGGAGGAACTCACCCAGTTCGTAGAAGAAAACGAAATAGGTACCGTTATCTTTGATGACGAACTGACGCCCGCCCAGCAGAACAATATAGAAAAAATCCTAAGAATCAAAATATTGGATAGGACAACGCTTATCTTGGACATCTTTGCCCAGCGTGCCCAAACAAGCTATGCCCGTACACAGGTGGAGCTAGCGCAGTATCAGTACCTTTTGCCGCGCCTTACAGGACTTTGGACACACTTAGAGCGCCAGCGTGGGGGTATTGGGATGCGTGGCCCTGGGGAGACGGAGATAGAAACAGACCGACGTATCGTCCGTGATCGTATAGCCCTGCTCAAGAAGAAGTTAGAAACCATAGATAGGCAAATGGCTACCCAGCGTAGCAATCGTGGCGCCTTGGTGAGAGTAGCCCTTATTGGTTATACCAATGTGGGGAAATCTACCCTAATGAACCTTATCAGCAAGAGTGACGTATTTGCCGAAAACAAGCTCTTTGCGACCTTGGACACTACCGTGCGCAAGGTGGTTATTGGCAACCTGCCTTTTTTGCTAAGTGATACAGTAGGTTTTATCCGAAAGCTCCCTACCCAGCTTATTGAGTCCTTTAAGAGTACCTTGGACGAGGTCAGGGATGCCGACCTACTACTGCATGTGGTGGATATTTCCCACCTCAATTTTGAGGATCATATCGCATCGGTCAATCAGATATTGGGCGAAATACAAAGCATCAATAAGCCTACTATCATGGTCTTCAATAAGATAGATGCTTATACTCACCAAACCATAGACCAAGATGACCTGATGACCGAGAAAACCTCCCGACACTTCACCCTTGAGGAGTGGAAACAAACATGGATGAACCGTATGAATGGAGATGCTATCTTTATTTCAGCTAAAAACAAGGAGAATATACAAGAGTTTAGGGAGAAAGTATATAAAAAAGTAAGGGAAATACACATTACGCGTTTCCCTTACAACAATTTCTTATATCCTGAGGTAGAAATAGAGGAAGAATCCTAATTAGGAATCCACTTTTTCTCAAAATTAGGCTTGCGTTTCTCAAGGAAGGCATCGCGTCCTTCCTTGGCTTCGTCGGTCATATAAGCCAGGCGAGTGGCTTCGCCTGCGAAGATCTGCTGGCCGACCATACCGTCGTCGGTAAGGTTCATAGCGTATTTGGCCATTTTGATAGCCGTAGGGGACTTGCGTAGGATCTCTTGTGCCCACTCATAAGCGGTGCTTTCCAGCTCATCATGAGGGATTACGGCATTGACCATACCCATCTCAAAAGCCTCTTGAGCGGAGTAGTTGCGCCCCAAGAAGAAGATTTCGCGGGCTTTTTTCTGTCCTACCATTTTGGCCAAATAGGCAGAACCATAACCTGCATCAAAGCTGGCTACATCGGTATCAGTTTGCTTAAAGATAGCATGTTCTCGGCTGGCTAAAGTCATGTCGCATACTACATGTAAGCTATGGCCTCCCCCTACTGCCCAGCCAGGTACTACGGCGATGACAACCTTGGGCATAAAGCGGATCAGGCGTTGGGCTTCCAGTATGTTGAGCCTATGAGCACCATCATCACCTACATACCCCTGTTTGCCACGTACGCGCTGGTCTCCTCCACTACAGAATGACCATACCCCATCTTTGGGCGAGGGGCCTTCGGCTGAGATGAGTACGCAACCGATAGAGCTGTCTTCGGTGGCATCGCGCAGCGCATCAATAAGTTCGGAGGTAGTACGAGGGCGGAAAGCATTTCTCACCTCTGGTCGGTTGAAGGCAATACGAGCGACCCCATTACACTTCTTGTAGGTAATATCTTCGTATTGTTTGGCTGTCTGCCAAGGGATTTCTGTATTCATTATTCAGTAGGATTATCTATATACATACGGTTATTAGTGGGGGATTGGCTGTGGCAGTGGTCAAACTCGTCCATGGAAAGCCTATTGGCTACACGCCTTACTCCTGCCTCTCTAAGGGAAGCACTCTGTGGAGGAACCCCTGTGATGAGTTCCAAAGCCTTGGCTAAGAGCGGTTCATTCTCATCACCCAAGACACCTAAGTTTCGAACATCTTCTTTGATTTCAAAATCAGGTAATAAGCCTGTCTCATAGTGCCCAAAACCAGCGGCATTCTCCGAGCGGAGTACGATGGGTTGCATAGCCCACTTACTGCCTTGGGTCTTGTCCTTCAGTGTGATAGAGGCAAGGTTTTTCCCCACCGTCTTATCCCCAATCTGTATGACAGTCAGGTAAGGTTTCAGTCCATTGATAATCAGCTCTGAAGCCGAAGCGGTACGTTTGGAAGTGAGTATATATACCTTAGGCAGGTTTAGTGTTTGGATAGGGGTACCCGATATATTGTTTTCAAAGTTGTATTCACGCTTCCAATAGTTGGCCATTTTCTTATTAGAAGTCTGTTTTACAAAGATTTTTTGGGTATCAGTACCCTTGATCATACTGGCCAAATAGATAGCCGTTTGTACGCTTCCGCCACTGTTGTAGCGCAAGTCAAGTACCAAGTCGCTCACCCCATCGGCTTTGAATTGGGCAAAGGCCTCATTGAGTTCTTTGTCATACTTGCTCACAAAGGAGTTATACACAAGGTAACCTATCTTTTTGCTATTGCGGCTAAGGGTCTTGTGTAGCAGTATAGGGTTTTCCTGAAGTGGAAGCTGGGAAAGGGTCTTACTTTCGGTAGGAACTATCTGTTTGTCAACCACTTTGAAGAAGCCAAAGGTCAGTGAGGGGTTTTGGTTAAAGAGTAATTTTTGGTAATTGTCAAGGGTAAGTTTTTCCCCATCTACTGAATCAAAGAAGTCTCCTCGTTTCACTCCTTGTTTTTCAGCATCGGAGTTGGGCAGTACATAGCGTACATAACCTGCGATTCCACCTGTCTCTATTCGGGCTAAGGCATAGTCCATACCTGTGGAGAGGGAGATTCCTTGGAAGGAGTTCTCCAGCTCATCTATATCCTCCACAATAAAACTAAATTTATCTTCAGGAGAAAGCAAATGCTTGAATAGTACTTCGGGAGTACTAAAGTTCTTAAGATAGCTTACATAACGATTACTGGTAGCATTGGTATAAGCTGCCAATCTCTCAAAGCGGGTATCGGAGAGGTCATTTATCTCTTCTTGCCACAAGTAGTATTGGTTTAGGCCTTGCCATACAAAGTCTTTGGTTCTATATTGAGGGTCTGTGGCTTCAGCTTTTCGGGTAGCTTCCTCTAATTGCTCTGCTTGTAAATCTTTGCTACAAGAAAGCAGACATAGGACAAGTAATAGCAGTAGGGAAAATCTCTTAATCATAATGAATTTAGTTTAGATAAGCGCTGCAAAGGTACGGATTTTCCTCAAAAAAGAAAAATAAAATTCTTTTTTGGAGGTAAAAAAATAGCCAAGAATCATTGATTTTTAGTTATTAAATTCGTATCTTTGCACATCAGAATGTAGAACAAACATGTTTTCAGTAGGGGACAGCGTAGAAGTAATAGACGAACTTATCTCAGGGATAGTTACCAAAATTACCTCCAAAGAGGTGTGTATAGAGACCTCCGAGGGGATTAGTCTTACTTTTGCCCCTTCGGAATTGGTCAAAACAGACCTTAACGCCTCTATTCCTTATCATAGAGCCATGTATGTGGAGCCTAAGGAGGAGAAAAAGAAGAAAAATACGGCACCCAAGGGACAAAAAGCAAGAAAAAAGCCTACCTACCATATGGAAATAGACTTGCATATAGAGAAATTGGTTGCCCATACCCATGGTATGACCAATTTTGATATGCTCAACACCCAACTGGAAGAAGCCCAGCGCTGTATAGAATATGCTATAGAGAAGGGAGTCCCCAGTATTGTCTTTATACACGGAGTAGGGGAGGGCGTACTTAAGGCTGAGTTAGAGACACTTTTTTCCCGCTATGACCTAAGCTATCAAGATGCTGACTATATGCGCTATGGCATGGGGGCAACGGAAGTATTTTTGCAAAACATATTTTAAAAATATAAAGACAATGACAACAAAAGAAAAATTATCATTACTACGTAATGAGATGAAAGCCAATGGCTTGGATGCTTTTGTGGTTTTCAATGCTGACCCTCACATGAGTGAGTATTTCACCCCTTATTGGGAGGAAAGGAAATGGATTTCCAGTTTTGATAGCTCAGCGGGCTACATATTCATCACACATGACAAGGCTGTATTATGGACAGATGGCCGTTACTTAGTACAAGCTAAGAACCAGCTTACAGGTACAGGTGTAGATTTCTTCATAGAAGGCACCAAGGATGCTCCCCTTAGCCAAGAATGGCTCTTAAACGAACTTCCCCAAGGGGCAAAAGTAGGCTGCAACGGCCTTTGTACGCCTCATAATACATGGAACTTACTCAGCGATACGCTCAAGAGAAAGGGAATTACCTTGGTAGATAAGCCCTTGATTGAGAAGATATGGAAAGACCGCCCTAAGGACGATAGAAAGCCTATCTATGTACGTGCTGAAAAATATACAGGTCGCTCAACTTCAGATAAGTTAGCAACTCTCAGGGGTATTATGGCGGAAAAAGGGGTTACTCACTTCCTTGTTACTGCTCTTGATGATATTGCTTGGGTGACCAACCTCCGTGGTAATGATGTGAATTTCAACCCTGTTTTCTTAGCTTACCTCTGTATCACCCCTAAGAGTGCTACCCTTTTTGTAGATACTAAGCAGTGCGATGATTCAGTAAAGGCCTACCTCAAAGAACAACATATTGAGCTTAAGGATTACCATGATTACTTCAAGGAATTACAAAAACTCAAAGGAGAAACCATCTTGCTCTCCCCCGATGCCAATCAGACTATCTATAATACAGTAGGTGAGCACAATACCCTACATATCGCTCCTTCGCCTGTACAACTACTCAAGGCAGTGAAGAACGAGACCGAATTAGAAGGTTTCCGCAAAGCCATGGTAAAGGATGGGGTAGCCTTGGTCAATTTCTTCTATTGGCTCGAAAACAACATAGGAAAGACCCCACTTACCGAGCACTCTTTGGGAGATGTTATGGACAAGTTCCGCGCCGAACAAGGATTTTTGGCCAATAGCTTCGGTAAGATCATAGGTTATGAGGGTAATGGAGCTATAGTGCATTACCATGCCGCTACCAATCCCGAAGTGCCTATGCATGCCAAGGGAACCGTACTGATAGACTCCGGTGCCCACTATATAGAAGGAACGACCGATATTACTCGTGTGATTCCTCTTGGGGAATTTTCAGAAGACTTTAAGCGTGATTATACCCTTGTGATGAAGGCGATGATCACCCTAAGTACCACTATATTCCCAGCAGGTACTCGTGGGGTACAGCTTGATTCCATCACCCGTGCTATTCTCTGGAAGAATCAGCGTGATTATGGACATGGTACAGGCCATGGGGTAGGTAGCTACCTATGCGTACACGAAGGGCCACAGAGCATTCGTAAGGAGATGAGAGATGTGCCTATGCTCGAACATATGGTTTGTTCCAATGAGCCTGGTATATACTGCGAAGGTCGTTATGGTATTCGTATAGAAAACCTCGTAGCGGTACAGAAACACAGTTCCAATGAGTTTGGCGATTTCTACCGCTTAGAGACCCTTACCCTTTGCCCCTTAGATACCCGTGCGGTTATAGTGGATATGCTTACAGAGGAGGAACGCCAATGGCTCAATAACTACAACCAATGGGTAGAGAAAACCCTTAGCCCCTTGGTAGGTAAGGAGCAACAAGCTTGGCTTAAAGAAAGATGTAAGGCGATATAAATCAAAAGGTTAAGAAGTGGTAATTAGCTCTACTAAGGCATGTGGCTGAATGACAAAGCGCTTGCCAGTGGTCAGTTCCAAGCACTCATAGCGCTTGATTTTCTTATTGCCTTTTCTAAATACACGTCCGTCATCGGTGCGGAAAAGACTATCAGTGGGGAGCTCAAATACATAATATTTTGTACGCTCCCCATTGTCATATTGTCGCATAGCCAGCGTTAGGTGTACATCGGTATCGCTACTGGCAGAAGGGTTTTGAAAGTGAATGATAAGGTAGGAAAGTAGTTCAGCAGGGAAGATCTCAACTCGCAAGAAAGGCTTCATCAGGGCTTGGTAGGTAGTTTTCCATTCGTTGCCATGAGGTTTTATTTGCTTGCCATACTTCTCAATAGCTACCAAGTGTGCGATCTCGTGGATGAGGGTCATCAGAAAGCGATATTTGTTCAGATTGGCATTGATCGTAATCTTATGCTGTCCGTTGGGCAGGCATTGGTAATCCCCATGCCTACTCTGTCGCTCATTGACGATCTTCAGGTAGATGCCTAAGTTCTTAATCAGTTCAAAACAAGGTACTACCGCCTCAGAAGGTAAGTATTTGTATAAAATGGCTTCCATAATGAGTGCAAAAATAAGAAAAAAAACAGTAATACAAGTAAAATCATGGAGAAAATCATACGAGAGTTTATCCTATTGCGATATGTTCGCAATTGTAACCGAAAGGGAGAGTTTCCCAAATTCCAAGAAATAGCTAAAGCGATGTCCCCTTATGTCAAAGAAAGAGAGGATAATAAGGAACGCAAATATCGCTATGATAAGCAGTTATTTCGCCGAGATAGAGAAGCACTTGAGGACAAAAGTTGTAAGATAGAGCGCAATAAGCAAAACGGTTATTTCTTTAATGAAGAGGGGAGCGAGCTTATAGATGACCTTTTGACCGCTTATATGTTGCTGACTGCCCAAAATAAGGATGGACTATTGCCTATGTATGTGATTCCAGAACCTCGTAGAAACACAGGAGCGGAACACCTGCCCTATTGTATGCACGCTATAGAGGAGCATTACCAGCTACAGCTTACCTACTATGACTATCGTGATGAGCAAACCAAGACCTACACCGTGCAACCTTATAAGCTCAAGCATAAGGATTATAAGTGGTATCTTTTGGCGGTAGATATAGCCCACCCTGAAATACCCTTTAAGTCCTTTGCCTTGGAGCGTATCAGAAGTATAGAGGAGGGAGATACCTTTCGCCCGAATAAGCAATTAGATTTTGTAACCCCCTATCGTGATGCCTTTGGCATGTTCA
>CAJZFM010000025.1 GCA_915070235.1 uncultured Capnocytophaga sp.
CAAAGCTTACATCCTCACGAGCTATCGCAGGTGATGCTGGAGTGGTATTCCTTGTGAACTCAAAGGCTCCCTTAGTACCTGTTGTACCTGTACAAGCATTCTCCTGTTCTACATCAGCCCCTTCTACCTTATGGCGTGCCTTAAGGCTACTTGGCGCTTCAGCAGGAAGTACCTCCATAGGCGCACTTGGGATATAGTCACCACAATGCTTATTACCATTATCCTTAATCCATATAGTATAGTAACGCTTGGTATCCCCTGGTGTTGGGGCTGGCAAGGCTACACTTATATCTTGGTTATGGATATTCGTACCCGCTGGAGTAGCTGGTATAGGTGTTCCCGCTGGAGTTGCCGCATGTGTATGGGTCACTGGTGTAGGATCCCAAGTTACCTTGATCTCATAACGAGTCGCTCCTGTATATGGTGCTGGAATAGCTCCTGCTGCTACAAAGTCTGAACCATTGGTGATGACAGCCTTGAACTTCGCTGTATAGTTTCCTCCTGCATCACAAGCTACATCCTGTACCTTAAGACCTGTAAAGGCCAACTTAGCATAGGTATATCGTTCTCCTGGTGTGGTAGGAACCAGCGGTGTTGCTGGATTTATAATCGCCTGACAAGTGGTGTGCTTGTTGCGTACCTTTATCTTGGTATGGTCAAACAAGGCAGGTATATCCTTATGCATTGTAGCTGCCGTAAAGTCTTCGTAAGTGGCGCCTCCGTCTATAGAGAACTCATAGTCCGCAAAGGTAAGCCCTGAAGCTCCCGTCGCATTAAAGTTAGAGACAGTTATCGCCAATCTGTACTTATCATTAGTTGAGCTATCACAAGCATCTGTACCTGGGATATTGGCTATAGCAAAGGTATAAGTAGCCTTATGCTTGCTGTTACCAAAGTTACCCAAAGTATTAGCATTGGCTGATACATATACTTCACAACCTGTCGCTTGATCGGTAATTGTAAGCTCAAATGGCAAGCCAGGGAAAGTTGTCCTCCACCATGTATCAGGCGAACCTGTTATATTAAAGTCACTTTCCTTAAAGTCAAATTCCACTTCACTGGTGCTTGTGAGCGGTCCCGGTACATTCCTTTTCTGTATGTTACGTCTTAGGTGTGGATTCTTGTGAGGACCTATACCACTTACAAAGGTGAAGGTAAATGGTCCTACACCGCCTGTGGCAGCACCTGTTACTGTCAGCTTCGCCTTACCATCGGAACAGCTGATCGCTGTTGTCTTATTCGCTACCACTGAAAGGGTTCCTGCTGTAAGAGCATTGGAAGGGGTAGGGGTCGCTACAATATCAGGAGACATCCACTCATCACAACTTGCTGAGCGCTCTACACCGATTACAAAGGTCTCCGATGGAGGAAGTACGGTATGGTTGAATGGTATCTCATAACCTCCCGTAACTACTGTTGCTGACGCTAATGGAACAGTACCTACAAGAGCCAAGGCTCCATTATTATTCTTCTTATATATCTTAAAGTTCAATGGCGCTGGGCCTGATACCGTTAGCTTGAACTTCACTTGAGTACTGCTACATGTATTGGCTTGGTTGTCTCCTGTGGCTGTACCAAAGGTATATGGAGAAGAGCCTCCATGGGTGGTGATAGTCTTACTTTCTGAACACCATCCTGTTCCTATCCTATAACGTGCATATACTACATAGGTTCTACCACTGATAAGGTTGTTAAAGGTATAGGTAGTACCTGCTGTATAGGTCGGATGGTTAGCTGATTGAGCCTCTGCTGGAGCTCCATCATGGTTAAGGAAGAACTGCAAATCAGTTGCATTCTGTCCATAGCTTACCGTTAGGTCATAAGTATTTGCACAACCTGGCTGTACTGTAGGGGTTAGCGTAAGGTTCGAACCTGCAGGACGAGACAAGTCTATTCCTACTATATCCGTTGTACAGAGTACATCTGTATCCGAATAAGCACCTGTTTTCTTCCTTACCAAAGCTGCCTCTACCTCATAGGTTTCTCCTATCTTTCCAGTTGTAAAGATCGCATAACCTGCAGAACCTGCTATGTCTGAATGCGCTGCAGTTGATTCTGTTTGCCATGGAGCTGGCGTAGGTATTCTCGCCCCATTCTTCTTCACTAATCTATATACCACTTCGTATTCTGATGCTGGTGTGGCATCGTGAGTAACCTTCACTGCAAAAGGTCTAACTGTGTCATCTGTAGAACATGGTGCTACAGGTGCTATAAGCTTAGATGGAGTAGTACCCCATGCCATTTGAGCTATAGTAAAGGCATATCCTGAGGGACCTATAGGCTGGCAGTCATTATTACCCTCATCATATACCTTAAGGGTATAGTTACCTGCACTTAGGTTAGGTATCAGATAATCTTTCACCGTCATTAGCCCATGTGTATCAGGTGGTACAGGAGTCGCTACCACTACCTTAGTTGGGTTATCTGGGGTAGGACTTACAGGAGTCCTTGGAATTGTCAAGGTAAGCTCTTCGTTAAGGGTAGTATTATTTAACCATACTCTAAATGGCCCCTTACCTGAGAACTCTTTGATAATTAGACGACCTCCTTGGTCTCCACAAGTAGCGCTCATATTGGTAACTGTAGGCGTACTTCCTCCAACTATATTGGTAGGAATCTTGCTATTAATCACCACATTGGTAGCTACCTTCTTGCCACAAGTAGCAGGAACCACATTCACATCTTTTATATAGATATCATACTTACCTGCTCCCAAGCCTGACTTGGTATTGGAAGCTGTATAGTCTGTTGGATTAGGGGTAGTACCTGCTGACACAAACGCATATTGATAGCTTGGTAATGGATTAGCACTACTTACTCTATTTACTGTAATAGAGGAAGGAACTCCTGAAGCTGGCGGACAAGCGTCCGCTGGCTGTACCACAGTATAGTCAGCCGTAAGCAAGTTTTCTATAGGTGCATAGATGATTACTTCCTTCTCTGCCCCACAGATATACTCATCGCGAGCTCTTATCAGATAAGGTACACCTTTTTCCCAACCAGAAACTATACTTGCTGGAATCACATTGTTCGGTGTAGCAGCAGACCATGTAGCATCTGTTTTCTTCTTATATTGATACTGAAGCGTACCACCATTGCCTGTAGTTACCCAAGTATGAGAAACAGTCAAGTCTCCTATACCTGTACCAGGGTTACAGTTGGTCGTATAAGCTACATCTATAGAAGCAAGCTTATTGCGGTTCTTCATCTCAAAGTTATAGCTAACACCATCATTACAGCCATTGTCATCTACTATAGTGATCTTGTACTTACCTGCTGAGAAAGTGTATCGGTACACTCCTTGTGGATCAGGGGTAACAGTCTCTACATTGCCCGCTTTCTCTACCTTGATGGTATATTTGAGTATAGATGGGTTAGGTTGCTTACCTCCTGTGATATTAAAGAGACCATTAAGCGACGAATTGTTCTGTCCAAATATCACAAGGCGTTCTCTATCCACATCACAGTTCAGGTAAGATACCTTCTTGTTTGGATCTTGGGTTACCACCATTGCTGGATTACGCTTGATCTCAAAGTCTTTAGTTACCACACAAGCTTGATTATCTGCATACTTAGCCTGACGTGTATCAGTAATGACTAAGGTATACAAGCCTGGAGCTATGTTAGTTACTGTCAAGAGAGAGGTATTGTTTTCGGAAGTTGTAGAGCCTTTCACTATGTTGTTGGTACCACGTGTTACCACATACCACTTATACTTAGTTCCATAGTTAGCCACTGTTGCCTCTATCTTACCATCATTTCTACCATTACAAGTTTCTTCTGTTTCGGTAAGGGCTGAGATTTTAAGCTCTTTACCTGCTTCCAAGTTGAATGTAGCATCCACATGTAGGGTAGGACAGTGTACTGGTCCTTGCCATACTTCTATATCATCTATAGCAAAGTCATTACCACACCAGTGATTGCGTGTATTTTGTATTTGGATTTTTACACGAGAAACATTACCTGGATTTATATCTCCTATATCTTCAGAAGAGATACGATTCCACTCCATATTTCCTCGAGTATTATAAGGAATATCTCCTGAAGTTACTTGTCCTAATAGTGTATTGGTAGCCGCATCAAGCACTCGTACTCGGATGTCTGGTTTGGCAGGTACCGATCCACAATAGGCAGGATTGGCTGTTGAATTATTTAGGTTCAATACATATACCTCAAAACCAATAGGGGCATTGGGTTCTATATCTACTGTCTTTTCATAAAGGGTCTCTCCAAGTCCAAGGTTAGTACCCATATCTATATACATATAACGTCCCTTATCCTCAGTACCGTTGGAAGTGTGATCCTTAGGCGCATCAGATATCCAGAAAGTCTGTTCACTTGGTTGTTGGCGTCGTATACCACACTCTCTACCAGATCCCCACCACTTATCATGGAACTCTCCATAACCCATTATCGCATAATGGTTAGGCGTTATCCAACAACTTGCAAAAGTCAAGTTAGGTGATATAGCAGTAGATGGACCGCGTCCTAACCCTGCAAAGTCGGTGATAGGACCTTCTCCAAAGTCCTCACGGAAGAGGAGTTTCTTAGGATTTACCTTTTTCTTATAGAAAATACGTGTATATTGAGTGGTTCCTGCATCAGTCTTAAGGAAAGTCTGTTCTTTTATCGCTCCTAAACCTTCAAAATTACCTGTATATTCTGTAGGTAAGCCTGCGAGTGTACTTGCTTTTTCTACATGATAGCTATAGTCATCACGTGCTCCTGAGAAGAGTACACGTGCAGCACCTTCACAGTCATATACAATATTAGATGTAAAAGTAGGTTTGGCCAAAGGCGCTTCTACTTGTACAGTAAATGAAGTTTCACAAGGTTGTACACCTCCTGCAGGTGCTTTGCTTCTTACTTTCACTGTATAAGTACCTACAGGTACATTATCAAAACGCACCTCGTTGGTTACAAAATTTACCCCTGATATGGAAGCAGGTGCTGTATTCCAAGAGATTCCTCCGTCCAAGCTCACTTCGTACTTGCCACCAGGGCCTACACCACCTGCAGTACCATTACCTCCTGCAAGGTTAGATATCTTGATAGAAGCATGGGCATGAGAGGTAGGATTTTGTTCCAAAGGCTTACAAGCCAAGTGAGACACCATAGCAAAGGCCTTAAGTGGGCCTGCCCCCTCGGAGATAGTTTCTTCCTTGTTATCAAAATCAGGTCCAGTGAGGTATTCTAACTGACCTCTATTATTAAGAACCTGATAGGATTCCGCTGGATAAGAACAAGTAATACCTCCTCTTGTATAGTATACTCTTAGGCGATACTTACCTGCAGTAAGACCTGTAAAAGTACCATTAGGATAGGTTTGCTTAATCCAAGTATCAGTAGTAGGATAAGTTCCTCCTACTTGTTTTTGGATAGCAAATTGTACTGTATATTTAGTAACATCAAACTGAGGATTGTTCAATGTCATCTTAATCGTACCCGCATTAGGATCACAGTCGGCAGGGGTCACCACTGAGGTAAAGGTAGGTTGTGGCTGTAACTTATATGTCAAAGTTTTAGTTACAGTACAGCTATTAGCATCCACGACCTGTATGGTATAGTTCTTAGTACCTATAGCAGGGGTAAACCTTGGATCGTCAAAGTTGATTGTTCTTGCCAAGGCATTGCCATTGCCCTCACTTACATCTATATTGTCAGATCCTGATATCTTTATGGTATAAGGCGGAGTACCACCCTGATAGGTTACCGAGATCTGCTTGGTAGGCCCACAAGAAGGATCCTTATAAGTGGTAGAAAGTATCTTAAGCTGAGGTACTTCCTTGATCTCTATAGTTCGGGCAGGAGAGGTACAAGTATTGCGCATTTGTGGTTGTATAGTAACCTCATAGGTGCCCTTGCCCAAGGTTCTGAGCTTAGTAAGATCAGTACCTGTTAGGTTCTCAGAGCTACGTAGCGCTTCGGTATTGGCCAAATACTTCACTACTTGTCCGCCACCTTGCTTAGTTACTGTAACATATACAGGCAAGGTTACTTGGTTAGAAAGTTGTACATTGAGCACTCCTGTAGCAGGATCAGTACCCACACAGAGTACATCCACTTTACTGAGGGTAAAGTTCGGATTGGTATCGGTGTTGGTTGTTGCCCTTACATCTGTATATTGCTCAAAGTTACAAACATTATTTTGGTATTGAGAAGCACCAGAAGCAAGCTTAGGACGTAGGGTTACAGTATAGCGCCCTGGAGCAGTTACCTCATAGTCGAAGCTTCGTGAAGGTATATCCGTCCAACCTACTGAGTTGGAAGGCCCTGCTATCTTATATTGGTAATCACCATTGGTCGGGATATTACTTATCTTAAGCCAACCACGAGCAGCAGCCCCTGATCCACAATCCAATGGCATGATGTTCTCATGAGTTAGATTGTAAGAGAGCGTACTCTTATAGGCTCGGAAATAGTAATCCAAGTTACAGCCGTTAGGGTGCTGAAGAACGATAGCAAAGTGAGTACCATTATTATCTACATGGGTACCTTGTAGTCTAAAGGTATTACCTTCACCTATCTTTTCCCAGTTACCAGGCTCTACACCTACAGGGGCAGGCGGACAGGTGGCAACCAACTGTGCAGTATTTCCTTTGTATTTATACCATATCACCTTGTTGTCTGGCAGTCCTGTACCTGTGGTGGAGAGATCCACATAGGTACCACAGAGGGCAACCTGTAGATAGTCAAGACCGGTATTGTTACAAGTTTGCTTTTCCACTACCTTGTCATTATCGCGCAAGGGGTGAAGAGCATCGTTACCAGAACGAGGCTGGATTACATAGGTCTTGGTGGAGACATTAGCACAATCGGCAGGACCTCCTGTTCTTTCGAGTACATAAGTACCTGCGGCATTGACCTGATATTTCTGAGAGGTAGAAACAACTCCCTGACCTTGTTTTGTCCATTTGTAAGAGGTATAGCCTGCTCCACCGTCCAATTCGAAGGCGGCACAATAGGGCAAAGTATTGCGGTCGGAAGCTCCACAAGGTGTATCATCTATATAGAAAGTAGTGGCAGCAGGGGCACAATCGGCAAATTTCTTATAAGAGAGTTTTTCCTGATTGTCAGTTGGATTTGCCACCGTATAGATAAGCTTAGGTTGTATGCTAAGCCTATTGCTACAAGCATCCCTAAGCGCATTACAATCGTTGGTGGTCTTAACCTTGATCGTAATGGTATTAGCCGCTGTCATATTGGCAGGGAGTGCAGTAGGTGTCATATTGAAAGTAAGCATGGTACGCCCTGCTACCTGTGTTACGGCAGGTGCACTTACTCCTGCAGGAAGTGCACCCTCTATCCCATCATAGATGAGGTTCTGAGGTAGGTGTGCTTCCAACTTGAGCGTGGTAGGAGTACCTGCTCCTGTGTTGCGTAGATTTATCTGATATTTAGCCTCAGTATTGAGCGCTATTCGCTGGCCTGCTATATCAGCATTAGCAGCATTGAGCACCTTGGTCTCTATCTGATAAGAAGGCTGCGTAGTTGCTGCTGAGACCGCATTGACAATTTTGATATAGGCATCGTAGCCCCCATTATTGGCCTCATAGACTGTATTGAGGTTGGTAGCTCCTGCGGGAACAATAGTATTATTTCCAAAGAAAGATACGTCCCAACCACGATGATTGACTTGTGGTGCCTCATTGTGTATGGTAGTTGTTCCATTAAAGAAGTTATTACCCGCACGGCCATTGTAACCTATGTCGGTAGCATTGACCTTAAAATGGTCACCTGCGACATTGGGTTCCCCACCAAGGGTTACCTGACCGAAGACTTCCCATGTTCCAGACGGTTTGAGGTAGCCACCGGCAAAGACATTATTATCCGCACTCGTTGTAGCTGCTCCTGCGCCCACACGTTGGAAGCCATTCTGAATGGTAACCACTCTATTCTCGGAAAGCTTAGGGTTTTCATAAACAACCACTAAGGCCCAACCTGAACCAAATTTCCAGTTGTTGCCTCCTTCATTGTATATATTGTTTACTTGATAAGCTCCATTGAGGTTTCCTGCAGTGGCCAAGGCCTGCAAGTCAGCAGTAACATCTGCCCAACGATAGTAGTAAGAATCGTCGGTTACACGTGTTCCGTCATTAACAATAGTCTTGGTAGGATCTAAGTCTTCATTTTGTCCTGCTACATATTGGGTACCATTGGGTTTATACCAAATCAAGCGCCCATCGTTAAAGGTATATTCAAAGTCTCCCACATTTCCTGGATCATAACGACAACCTCCTCCTTCTTCAGTTATATTTACCACTGGGAAGTTATAAGTACCTACCTTAACACCACCGACATTGACCCAATCATATCCAGATTTTTGCATTACACCACCCTTATATCCTTCTACCAAGATAGAAACCTTTCCACTCTCTCTCTTATTATACCACCAAGTCTTGTAGTTAAATTTGAGTTTATTGTATCCCGCTGCACGCATATTACCAACCTTGAAGAGAACGGCTTCACGTCCACGCCCCGTATTATCTCCACTCCATTGGGCAAAGTTACTATTACGAAATCCTGATGAACACCAACCTGCTACTCCTAAACCAGCAGGCTCACTTACGGTTACACGGATATCCAAGTCCCAACCATCATCAAACTGTACACGATAGATCAGGTAGTCGGCATCATTCCATACCACAGCATTGGACTCTTTGTATCCGTCATTGGCCTGTACTGTTCTATTAAGTCCTCCAGGACCTATGAAGCGCACCTGATCAAGGTTACCCCCTCCCGTGTGGCCTCCCCAATAGAGCCGTGCCCACTTCACAGTAGAGGGACAGCCGTCTATGACCGGTAAGTCTAGATTGTAAGGCGCATCAGAGCGATTTCCTATCAGCTTATAGTCTCCTTTGAAAGCCTTCCCACCATTATTATATACGGTAGATAAAGCTTGCGCAAAAGCCGTTGTCCCTACCAAACATAGCAAGGCAACGGTTAATACGTTTTGGAAGAATAATTTAAGTTTCATAATTTTTGGTTATTAGTTAGTTTTGCATCTTGTGTTCTATAACTTAGAACAGCACATTGCTTAGTTATTTTCACGATAGTTCTTTTTCAGTTTTGAGTTTTATCTAAGTGTTGCTAAATAAATGGTAATTCCTGCTACTACCCCACTGCCTACTATACCAAGTACCCAATATAAGATACGAATGCTTTCTTTCACTTGAGAGAGTTGTATATCTGTACTCTCTTTCATCTGAGAAAGGTGTGCATCGGTGGAGGCTTGCATTTGGGAAAATCGCAAATCAATACTATCTTTCATTTGAGAAAGTTGTAATGCAGTACTCATCTTTAATTCGTCAAACCTTATTCCTAAGGCTTCTACGGCGCGTATTACTTCTTTCATATCATTATTGGTTTTAGTATCTATTAATTCTAAAATGGCCTTTCGTTGGTTCTCAGGCAATTGTTGTATAATAGTCAGATCAGATAAATTCACCTTACTTAATTTTGAGTTATTAGTTTTGAGTTGGCTCATCAACAAATCATCTCTTCAAAAAAACTAACTCCCTGTCTGTCAATATATTACAAACCAACCCATTACATAGTATATGGGCACTCTATTTTTGGGCAAATATATATAATTTTTTAGAACTAAAAGTATTTATTTTACGAAAAATGTAAAGTTTATGAATAGTTTAACTACTTCACTTCCAATACCCAAATACCGCCTATAAAATCTATATTGAGCATATATTTACGCATTAGGGTCTGAGCATCTTCAAGAGAAAGTGCTCCCTTACCTAAATATACATAGGTAAGTTCGTTTTTCTTGTTTTTGAAAGAACTTACCTCATATCGCCTGCTCATCTGCTGTATGAAGTTATAAGCATTACGCGGGTTGGCATATACCCCAATGACCACATAGTGTCCCGCTGGTACTCCCTCCATAGTCTCCGTCTTAACAGCTATAGGTGCTTGGTTCGGTTTGACTTCTTTTGGTTCTACCTTTGGGTTGTGTGGTACCAAAGGTTCTTCTTTCTTAGGTTCTTCCTTAACTGGTACCACAGGAAGCCTTGGTGGCTTAGGAGGGGCGGGTGGCGTGCGTTTTTGTCGGTCACCACCGAACTGTACATTGAGGTATACTCCGAAAGTACTACCCAATTGAGGCACCTTCACACCCATGGCATTTTCGTACTCTATCCCAAGGCTCCACTGCTGGCTAAGGTTAAAGCCCACCCCTGCTATAAGGCCATTGCGCTGGGTATAACCTAGATTAGCCCAGCCCAAGGCGGGTAGGTCTATCATGGCATGACCACCAAAGTTGTACCCATCGAACTCCTTGGTAGCACGGAAAGCTACTGACCAATAGCCATCTTCTAAGAGATCACTTCTGGAATCCAAGGCCTTGCGATACATAAGGTGTGCGGTGAAGGTCTTATCCCGAAACTCAGTCATAGCCTTGGCCGCTCCTGAAGAATAGTCAATAAGGTTCTCCGCTGTCCCCATAAGATAGAAATCCCCAAAGGCGATATACCCCCCAGGTTGTAGGACAAAGTCAAAGGAATTGCCTACTTCCAAGAGCGGATCAGCTGGGTCAGCCACACGGATACGCCCCTTGTCCAAACCACTAAAGGACGGAATCACATTGAGCCCCATACCTATACGTACATTATCGGAGAGATTAATGAGGTGTCCGTAGTTAAGCACCACCCCATAGTTGGTCATCACCGTTACATTGCGCTTGTATAGGAAAAGGTTCATGGAGCTGGTCTCCCGCCAGTTGCGCCCATAGGAGAGTCCCATGAGTGAAAAATTATCATTCTTATAGCCCATCCACTGGTTACGATAGTACAGCCCCACGTTGTGTTCCTGATAATTGACAATGAGGGGTGCGGCAGGGTTAGCCACAAAAGTATTAAAGCGTACAAAAGCATGGGTAGGCATCTGGTAAGGTACATAAAAGCCCTTTTGCTCTTGCGCCCAAGTGGAAACCATGGTCAAGAATAAAATACAAATCCTATAGTAGCGTCCTCTTTTCATTCTATTGTAATAGCGTTATAGTTCCGTTCTCAGTTTTTCCATCTTTTTCTATGATATAGAAATAGTAGATAGCAGCCCCCTTTTGACTCTCAGGTGGGGTAAAGTTCGGAAAATCATTATTATATTGGTTTGCCTGATAGACAATTTCTCCTGTTTGTTTATAAATAGTTACTTTGGCACCTGCCCACTGAGCTGGCAGCATCCACTTACGGTTAACGTCCTCTCCTGAAAGGAGTAGTGTATTAGGAATCTCATTACCATCATAAGAGACTGAATAGGTAATACTGATCACCCCTTCGGCATTGCCACAGCTCTCGGCATAAGGCGTTAGGTCTATGGTATCGCCCCCTATGCTCACCTGTCCTGTCTTGAGTTTTACCACAAACTGGTATTGGCCTACAGCCTCCCTGAAGGCAGGATCTTTGTAAGGAATAGCAGGAATGGTGTATTTCTTATCCGCTTCAGCCGTTGCGTCCTTCTTGAGAGTCCAAGGCTGAGTATCATCCTTGCGGTAGTTCCAAGTATAGGTAAAGAGTTCTTGCTGAAAATCACCTTCTAAGGTAGGAATGAGATCCAATGCACGCTTGTCTTGCAGTTCAGCCACCCCTGTATTGGTAGTGATGCGTACCGCTGTTGGTAGCTTAATATCCACGAGCTTGACCTCATTGGAGTTGAAAGCACTATTGACCATCAGCCTATATACACTCACTGTACCAGAGCGGGTAACGGTGAGTTCCTTGCCTGTACCTACCTCAGCCCCGTCTTTTTTCCATTGGAGGGTATACTGGGAGTAGTCTGTACTGGGTACAAGGGTTTTCTTTTCTTCACCCCCATTTACAATCACTGCCTCTAAGCTGGAGAGTTCCAAGATTGCATTGCCTGAGCCACAAGCAGAAGTACCTTGCTTAAAGCCAATGGTAGGGATATAGCGAGAAGGTTCCTTGATCTGTAGCTTGAGTACTCCTGCGCTCACCTTAGTTTGGCAAGCATCATACACCTCGGCCACAAAAGTCCCTTCAGAAGGTACTTGGAAAGAGCGGGTAGTATTCTCCTGTAATATATTGGCAGGGTCGTCCTCCTTGAACCATTTTACGGTAAGAGTTTCGGTGCTTGGGATATCCAATTCTATAATAGGGCGACGATATGGAAAGGCAAATACTACATCTCCATTGGCATGGCCGAGCCACTTGATCTCTCCTGCATCCACCCCAGATCGGTTGGTTAGGGCTACTGTATTGGACTTAATCACACAGCCTCCTGCCTCGGTAAGGGTAACATAATAGCTCCCTATATCAGTGGCATCGTAAGTGCTGGCCGCAGCCCCTGCTATTTCAGCCCCGTCCTTATACCACTTATAAGTACCTGTAAGATTGGTATCTTTGAGCTTGGTGGTAAGGGTGATGGTTTGCCCTGTACACTTCACTTGGGTCTCTCCTCCTTCTATTTTCAGTAGATCGGCTGTAGTTCGAGCGTTGAGCTTCACCTCGGCTGAGGTCATAGGACAATTAGACCCAGGCACACTTCTTACCTTGTAAGTCCCCGCCTCGGTAGCCTGATAGGTAGCTGCTGTAGCCCCTGAGATAGGATTATTATCCTTATACCACTGATAAGTAAAAGTAAAACCAGGCTGTTCGTTAGTGATTTCAGACTCCAAAGTAAGGGTCTGCCCTGAACAAATATCACGAGTAGCATCTCCCTTTATCTTGATTCCCATAGAAGTAGCAGAACCAGGTAGGGTTGCTTGTATCTCATTGGAACGCATAGAACCTGCACAGCGTCCAAAATCAGGCTCTACTGAGTAAGACCCCGTTTGGGTTACGGTATAGCTACTACCTGTAGCTCCTTCTATAAGGTTTCCATCCTTATACCACTTATATTGAGCAGCAGTAGTACCCCCTGTTACCGAAATGGTACGACCGTCAGAATCAGGACAGATTTCTATTCCTTGGAAATTATTAAGCTGTAGTGGGTCAGCATTACCCAAGTGGTGTGCCTCAAAAGGCTCACTAATCCCTATAACCTCAGGAGAGGTACTACGGATACGAATTCTATACTGTTTCCCATCTGTATTGTTAGGCAAACGGAAAGGAATTTCAAATATATCCGACTGATTTCCACGTTCGGTGATTTCACCCAACTTCACAGGGGCAGAGAACTCTCCATTGGGGTCGGAAAGTTCCGCTATGAACTTATTATCCTCATTGGCACGGGTACCCTTCCACTTGAATTTTACCTTCACCTCTCCAGAAGAATTACGCACACAATAATAATTATTAGCGCCTCCATTACCCGTAATTATACTGTATATCTCACGCTTTGTCTGCCCATAAAGAGTCTGGATAAGCAATATCAACAGCATACATAGTAAGTATCTCATTTTTTTCATAATAGGCTCTTTATTGATTATCTGTTAAATTTATTGGTTAATTTATATTTTCTTTAAACAATGTGTTTATGTGACTTTTAGCCAATCACTAAACCAATGCAAATATATAAAAAAGTTTTTATTAGTTGGTTTTTCCTAAAAAATTTTATCACTCTTCTGCTTTCTTTTTTTATTGAGCTGTTAGAGAAAATTTATTTCTCTTTGGCAAATACAAGGGGTTGAAGAAATATTTTCTTTGTTTCTACCCACATACAAAAAGTTATTAACATTTTTTAATGTTATAAACAATCTCCCCTCCTCTACTTTTTCTATCAAAAAGATACATAGTATAGATAGTAAGTTCTTCTATTTATAGTTAAACAAATATTAAATAATTGTAAAGTGATAGGAATTAAAAACTATATGTATAACAAGTGGTTAGTGATTAGTGGTTAGTGATTAGTGGTTAGTGGTTAGTCAAATTAGCTCATTGACAATTAACAATTAACA